>DRKE01000500.1 GCA_011051925.1 Deltaproteobacteria bacterium | reverse complement strand
GATCCGGACATCGGAAACGATGCGACGCCCGAGGTCGGCGTTCCGCCCTGGAGCTTCGCGAGCGGGACCGGCTATCTCGACGACATCGCGCTCTTCATGCAGCAGAACGATTGCCGTCCCGACTACCCGTCGACGACGAACGTCGTCGACGTCTACACGGTCGGCTTCACGACCACGGGCGCGGTCAACGCCCTTCTCCAGAAGACCGCGACGAACGGCAATGGACTCTATTTCAACGGAAACCAGGCCGAGGAGCTGACCGAGGCGCTCGTCGATTCGGTCCAGGACATCATCTCGAAGTCCCAGGGCTTCTCGGCGGCGACGGTGCCCGCGGCGCGAACGTCGGACGGTGGCAAGCTCTATACGACGCTCTTCCAGCCCACGAGCGCGCGTCCCTTCTGGCCCGGCCTGCTTCGCAGCTACCAGATTACGGCGGCGGGCGAGATCCTCGACAAGAACGGGGCCTGTGCCCTCACGGATCTCGCGAATCCGCCCGAGTGTACGGGTGGGACGTTCCAGTCAGAGGACATTTCTCCTCCCTACTGGAATGCCTCGAAGAAGATGCCCGACGCGAACAATCGGAACCTGAAGGTTTCGACCGATGGAGGCGGGAGCCAGGACATCGAGGACTGGGACCATGGGATCTCGGCCGCGGACCTGGGTGGCGCCCTCGGCGCCGTATCGGACTATCCACCTTCGCCGAACGTGAACTCGACCTCGGATCTCGACGAAGCGCTGGTCGCGTTCATCGCGGGATGCGAGTGGGGGACGGGCATGGCCGCTGGTGGTGGCGATGACTTCCAGGGCTGTGTCGATCGGACGCGGGTCGAGAACGGCGTGACCGTGCCCGATCGTCTGGGCGACATCTTCCACTCGAATCCGGTGGTCGTCGGACCGCCGACCAGCTTCATTCCGGAGCTTTCGTACGCGCAATTCGCCGCCGATCCGACCCACGCGGGCCGGGATCGGGTGATCATCGCCGGCGCGAACGACGGGTTCCTGCATGGCTTCCATGCGGGGACCTACGATTCGGCCACCAAGAAATACGATGCGGGTACGGGTGTCGAACTCTTCGGCTTCATGCCCTGGGGCGCGCGGACCAAGGTGATGGATCTCGCGAAGGACGATTCGACGCTCCACCCCCTGACGGTCGACGGGTCACCTGCCGTGGCGGATGTCTGGATCGACAGCAATGCCGATCCGACGGATGCCAAGAGCGCGAGCGAGTGGAAGACGGTCCTCGTCACGGGACTGCGAGAGGGCGGCGAGCATTACCTGGCGCTCGATGTGACCGACCCGTCGGATCCGGACTATCCCGAGTATTTGTGGGAGTTCCCGCTGGAGAGCGATGTCGCCTGGCGAGGCTATATCGCCCAGACCTGGTCCCGACCCGTGATCACGCGGGTCCGACTCGAAAACGGCGTGGGTGAGATGCTGGAGACCTGGGTCGCGATCGTCGGCTTCGGCTACGACCCGAAGAGCGATCCGAACGATACCGCGCAATACGACATCAACAGCACCAAGGGCCGGGGCATCATGATGATCGACATCAAGACGGGGCGCCCCGTCGCCGTCCGGAAATTCGGTACGGCGGCCGGCGACATTCCCGACATGTACTATGCGATGCCTTCGACACCGGGTGTCCTCGACTACGATCAGGACGGCTTTGCCGACGTGGTCTACATCGGAGACCTCGGCGGCAACATCTGGAAATGGGTGATTCGGGCTCGCGGGACGGCCAATCCTTCGCCTGGCGTCCTCTATCAGCCGAACTGGCCTTTCCGCAAGTTCTTCGACGACGATCCGACCGCGCCAGTGACGGGCCATGCCCGGAGTTTCTACTATCCGCCGAGTGCCACGGTCGTGAACGGCATCCTTCACATCGGGATGGGCACGGGGGAGCGAGCGGACCTGAACTGCACGAGTGCCGACGGATGCGTCCTGCTCAATCGCTTCTACATGCTGAAGGATCGGGACGTCTACGATACGGGAAGTCCGTCGACGATCGATGGTCGCGCGGCACCGGCCGGAGAGCTCTCGGACATCACGGCCTTCGAGGACAACTGTCCGGTCGTGGAGCCCCGGGGATTCTTCTTCTCGGTTCCCGACGGAGAGAAGTTCGTGACGAACAGCGAGGTCTTCAACGCCTTCTTCTTCATCTCGACCTTCAAGCCCGACCTGTCGAACCTGTGTGAGCCGTCCGGCATCTCGACGCTCTACGGATTCCTCGCCAAGTGCGGGCAGGGCTATTTCGGTCCTCCGAGCCCGACCAGTCCGATCGCCGGCATCGATCGGAGCATGGACCTCGGCAAGGGCATGCCGACGGATGCGAGATTGTCGATCGCGCCGGGGGAAGGCGGGAACCGGCTGATCATCAGCAAGCAGGACGGAGAACTGATCAACATCGACAGTGGCTCGTCCGAGTCCGAGCACGGAACGCTGTATTGGCGAGAGCTCGACTGACCTGAGATGGGACCACGCGCGTCCCGGGTCGGGGCGCGCGTGGCTTCCGAAAACCGGCGGCGTCCGATCGGATGCCAGGAACCGAACCCGGAGGCGAGGAGAATCGAGCGATGGGAAACAAGACGATGAAGAGAATCTTCGGAACGGCCCTGTTGGGGCTTCTTCTGGCCGGCCTCGTGGCAGCGGATGCCGCAGCCGGCGACCGATGGAATGTTCCCGCGAATCGCGGGCAGCAGTCGGTGGTCGAGCAGATCGACGTCGCGGGTCGGACGCTGACCCTGGGCGGAACGGTCTATTCGGTTTCCCCGGGCGCCCGCATCACGGATAGCAACGGAAATGCCATCCTGCTTCGCGATCTCCACGCCGTGGGTTCCCCCAGACCGGCGGATTTCGTCGAGTTCTGGTCGCGACGAAGCGGCCGCAATGGGATGCCGGAGGTCACTCGCCTTCGAGTGAAGCCGGCGATGAAGTTCTAGTGTCCGGGTCCAGGAGTCCGACGTCTTCTGGGAAGGGAATCTCGGAATGCAGGCCAGCTCCTGGAACAGGACACTCGCAGGCTGCGAGCCGAAGGATGCGGGGAACGATCATGCGCGATGGCGGTACGTGGCGAGTCGACGGGAGGGCGATGTCCGGCTGGGTTCTCATCGGCCTGGTCGTCCTGGCTTTTTCCCTGTCCGGCTGTCGTGGCGGCGATGAGGCGAAGACCGTTCGCTCGATGGTCGCCGTTCAGCCGGGATCCGGGGACGGCGTCGCGGGTCCGAACCGTGCCCCTGTCGTCGAGCAGGTCCTGATCCGGCCGAATCGGCCCGCGCCCGGGAGCCCGGTTCGAGCAAGGGCACGGGTGGTCGATCCGGACGGGGATCCGACCCAGGTCGAATACGAGTGGCAGACGGCTTCGGGACGCGTCCTGGGAAAGGGCCAGGCCTTCGATACGTCCGGGCTGGAAGCGGGTCGACACCTTCAGGTGGTGGTGACGGCGACGGACGGTCAGACGAAGAGCATGCCCGTCGTCCATGAATTCGAACTCGCGAAACCCGCGGTCTCGATCTCGCTGGTCGCCATCGATACGAGCGAGGGGACCAGGCCGGGCTCGCCCCTCGTCGCTGTCGTGGAGATCGCCGATGATGTGTCGGATCGGCTCGAGCCCCGTCTCGAGTGGAAGGTCAACGGCGAGGTCGTCGGGACCGGAGAGAAGCTCGACACGGCCCGCTTCTCACCCGGCGACATCGTGATCCTGAGGGCCCATCTCGAGCTGGCCGGACGCCGGACGCGGCCCGTTTCGAGTTCCCCTGTCGTCCTCACGCGTGGTGAGGCTCCGGAGATCCTCTCGAAGCCCGTGGCGGGGATCGAGGGCGGCTTGTTCCGGTACCGGATTCGCGCACGCAGCCCGGAGCCGGATGCGGAGTTGACCTATGCGCTGGTCCGGGGGCCCGAAGGCATGGACGTCGATCCGAAGACCGGGCTGGTCGAGTGGCGGCCGGGGAGTGATCAGCGCGGCCGCTTCGAGGTCGAGGTGAGCGCGACGGATCAATGGGGCACCGGAATCGCGCAATCCTTCACGATCGTGGCGGATGCCCCGGCTTCATCGCCCGCGCGACCTCGCTGAAACGTCCGATCCGCGATTCCCGGACGCTTCCGACTCCGGGGCATGCCCGAGCGGACCGGTCGCGACATCCCCCGTGTCCACCCCACCCGGGACCGCCGTGTCCAGGATCCGAGACTCCTGGAACGTCGGCTGCGTCCAGTCCCCGGCGAGGGGCCGCGATCTTCTCAAGGGTTTATCCGATGCGAAGACGCGGCGGCCTGTCGATATAAAGGGATGCGAGGGGCTGAGTGCTCAGTCGAACGCTGGGGGCTCGGCCGGGAATGGATCTGAATTCGAGCATGGCGAATCTGGCCTTCGCGATCGCGGGAACCTGCCTGGTATTCCTGCTGTTGTCTTCCTGGCGGCTGCGTACGACGGCCGTCGGGCGGACCTATCTCCTGCTCGTCCTGGTCTCGGGCCTCCTCGTCGTCGCCCACCTCGATCTCTTCCGGGCGACTCTCGGGGAAGTGGCATCTGCGCGGCTGAGGTCCGGACTCCTCTTGTCGGCGAGCGCCGCGATCCTTCAGCTCGCGACCCAGGTTGCGACTGGGATGCCGGCCCTTTCGAGGCCGCGACAGGTTCTCTACTGGACGATCCCCGCCCTCGTCCTGATGATCGATCGGACCTGGCTGGTGCAAGCCTGGGTCGGGTGTGCCTTCGTCTTCGCCAGCGCCCAGTTGACGAACCTGCCTCTCCGCAGCTGGCCGGGCTATCGCGAAGCCCTCTATGGGATCGGCTTCGCGATCTTGCTTCCGGGCCTCGCCCCGCTCGCCCTGCTGGCAGACGTGGATCGGGGTTCCGTCGAGATGATCCAGGCATTCCTGATCTGCGGGATGACCATCGGACTCTTCTACGGGCTCCCCAGACTCGGGCTCCTGTCGGCGGACCGGGTCGAGTACGGGACCGTGATCGAGGCGATGAGCGATGGGGTCCTCGTCATCGACATGAATGATCGATTGGTCGATTTCAACGATGCGGCCCGCCGCATCCTCGACCTCGAGAGCGGTGCACGGACGCTTCGGCACATGCACGAGGCACTGGCGGGACATCCCGACCTGACCGAGATGTTGAGCGGGGCGATCGATGGTCGGAGCATCTATTCACTGGAACCCGACCGGGGAACCGGAGAGCGCCGGACCTACGATCTCCAGTTGAGTGCGTTGACCGACTCCACCGGTGCGATCCGGAGCCGGGTCCTCGTGCTTCGCGACATCTCCGATCGGATCGCGATCGAAGAGGAGAATCGACGCCAGGCTCTGCATGTCCGCCTGGTTCACGAAGTGTCGGCAGCCGTTCACGAGGCCGGCACGATCGAGTCGGGATTGGAGAGTGCGCTCGCGCTGATCGCTCGGAGGATGGACTTCACCCTCGGACATTTCCTCAAATCCGTCGACGCACCCGACGGTCGGCAGCTCGTCGCGACGGGGATCATCCATCTGGGATTCGACCTGCCCTCCGGCGGAGAGGAAAGACCCGCCGACGAGCCACCCGAGAAGGCCGAAAACGCGAGGGGGAAGGAAGACCTCGAACGTTCGTTCCTGTACGGCGTCCAGAAATCCGATCCCCGTGGCACGCATTGGTGGAAGGACCTCGGATTCCGACTGGTCCTGACCCTGCCCGTCCAGATCGGACCCCGCCTCTACGGGGTCTTCGAATTCTTCCGTCGGGAAGACATCGGGGTCGAGGAATCGGCGGGCGAGATCCTGGAGCATGTCGGCGAACTCGTCGGACGGGCGATCGAGAAGAAGCTGGCCGAGGAGAAGATCCGACGTCTGGCCTTCCGGGATGACCTGACGGGCCTTCCCAATCGACAGCGATTCCACCACCTGCTTCGGGGGGCCGTCGCCCTGGCTTCCCGTGCAGGACGAAAGATGGCGCTCCTGTTCATGGACCTGGATGGATTCAAGAAGGTGAACGACCGACTGGGGCACGAGATGGGAGACCGTCTGCTGGCAGAAGTCGCGAGCCGCTTCGCCGCTGTGGTTCGGATCAGCGATCACGTCGGTCGGAGAGGTCCGGACGTGCCCGAGGACTCCGTCTCCCGCCTGGGCGGGGACGAGTTCACCCTGCTGCTCACCGAGATCAACGAGCCGGGCGACGCCGCTCTCGTGGCGACTCGCCTGCTCGCGACACTCGAGCAGCCGGTCGTGCTCGGCGGGCAGGAGCTTTTCGTCGGTACGTCGATCGGGATCGCGGTCTACCCGAACGACGGTCTCGACGCGGACAGTCTGCTGCGCAACGCGGATGCCGCCATGTATTTCGCGAAGGGGCGGGGCCGGAACGGATACCAGTTCTATTCGGAGGAGATGAATCCGGCCCGTTCGAGCGCGATCGAAATCGAAGCGCGACTGCGGCGAGCCGTCGAGAACGACGGATTCGAACTGTACTACCAGCCGATCCTGGATGCCGAGAGTTGTCGGGTCGTGGCCGCCGAGGCGCTGCTGCGGTGGCCCGACGGCGATCGCGGGTACGTCTCGCCGGACGAATTCATTCCGGTCGCAGAGGAAACGGGCCTGATCGTCAGGCTGGGCGAATGGGTCCTGCGGACGGCGTGTGAGCAGACCCGATACTGGCAGGAGGCGTCGGGTGTCTCGATCCGGATGGGCGTCAACGTTTCCGGACATCAGATCCGCGAGCCCGGAATGATCGAGATGGTTCGTCTCGTCCTCGAGGAAAGCGGGATCGCGCCCCACCAGATCGAACTCGAGATCACGGAGTCGACGATCATGCAGGACGATCTGCTCACGGTGCAGACCCTTCGGGAGTTGAAGGAGCTGGGCGTCGGACTCGCGCTCGACGATTTCGGAACCGGTTACTCATCGCTTTCGTATCTGCGGCGCTTCACGATCGATCGCGTCAAGATCGATCGTTCCTTCGTGGCCGAGCTCAGCGAGAACGCGGACGACGCGGCGCTGACGTCTGCGATCATCGCGATGGCCCACGGTCTTCGGGTCGACGTCGTTGCCGAGGGGGTCGAAACACCGCATCAGGCCCTCTTCCTTCGGCAGAGGGGATGTGACGAACTGCAGGGCTATCTCTTCGGACGTCCCTGTCCGCCTGCCGAGTTCATCGATCTGCTTCTGGCGAAGCCCCGACCGATCGAGGCGTACGAAAAGATCGAATCGGCCACGCCGCCCTGAATCGCGCCTCTGGCAGCGGTATGATCCGACGTCCGGGTGGCGCGGGATCTCGCGCCGGGAGTCGGCTTGGATTCGATCGAGATCACGCGACCGGACGATTGGCACGTCCACCTCCGGGACGGAGACCTTCTGGCCCGTGTTCTTCCGTATACCGCCGGGCGATTCGGGCGGGCGGTCGTGATGCCGAATCTCGATCCGCCCGTGATCCGTGTCGAGGACGCTCTGCGCTATCGTGCGCGGATCCTGTCCCTTCTTCCCGAAGACAGCGCCTTCGAGCCACTGATGACGCTCTACCTCTCCGATGAGACGACGGCTGCCGAAATCGAAGCGGCGGCCCGATCCTCCCGGATCGTGGCACTCAAGTTCTATCCGCAGGGAGCCACGACCCATTCCGCGAGAGGCTTGAGGGATCTGGCGGACCACCACCGCCTTCTCGAAGCGATCGAGAGATCGGGCCTGCCCCTGCTCGTCCATGGGGAAACGACGGCGCCGGACTGCGATGTCTTCGATCGGGAACGCCGCTTCCTGGAGGAAACGCTGGCGCCATTGGTCGGCGACTTCCAGGGACTCCGGGTCGTCTTCGAGCACATCACGACCGCCGAAGCCGCGGCCTTCGTTTCAGAAGCGGCCTCCCGGGTCGCGGCGACCATCACGCCGCAGCACCTGCTGTTGAATCGGAACGCGCTCTTCGAAGGCGGGTTCCGCCCGCATCACTATTGTGTTCCGGTCTTGAAACGCGAGCGTGATCGTCGTGCGCTGGTCTCGGTCGCGACGAGCGGCGATCCGAGTTTCTTCCTGGGGACGGATAGCGCGCCCCATCCCCGGGGAGCCAAGCAGTCTGCCTGTGGCTGTGCGGGGATCTTCAATGCCCCGATCGCCATCGAGGCCTACGCCGAAGCCTTTCGCCGAGCCGGGGCGATGGATCGGCTCGAGGCCTTCGCGAGTCATCACGGACCCGCCTTCTACGGTCTGCCCCGAAATGCCGACCGGATCCGCCTCGAACGGCGAGACGGGCCGGGGCCGACCCGGGATGGCGACGGAGCCGAATCGCTCGAGATCTTCTGGGCCGGGGAGAAGCTGACCTATCACGTCGCCGATCCATGCCGGAAATGAACGGGCCGGGGCGGATTTCCGGCTCCCGATCCGGCTCTTCGGGAAGCGGGCGCGGAGGGTCGGGATCGCGGGGTTTCGGGGCCGGGGATCAGGTCGGGTGTGGCAGGAGACGCGAAGCATCGGCAAACTGGGGTCGGGTTCCACAACGAAACACGGGGGGTGGTCATGAAGGATCCGATTTTCAGGGGAAGGTCCGGGGCGGCGGGCATGCTTCCGTTGCTGGTCTCGATCGTGGCGATCGGGATTTCAGGATGCGCGCTCTTCGAGAGTTCGGGAAGCGTTTCGGATTCGAGCGGCAGCATCTCCGATTCTGCCGGGTCGAGTTCGGACTCCTCGACCAGTTCGAGCGGCGGCGGAGATCAGGCCTATCGACAGGACGTCCACGATTTCACGGTGGCCGTCGTCGAGTCCGGGGGACGGCCGGAATCCCTGCGGCGAGGTCTGGCGGAAATCGCGCTCGAGCGGGGCATCAGTGACTGGGAATCCATCGATGCGACCTTCGCGGCCGTGGGCGGCGGGCTCGCGGAGGCGGGCGTCACGATCTCCGGGCTGACCGCCTATCGGGCGGCCCTGGCCGAACCGGGGAGTGTCGGCTTCGAAAAGATCGGGCGTGCGTATCACGCTGCGCTTCACTGAGTCCGATCCGACGAGGACCTCCTCCGGCTTCCGCGTTCGGTGCATTTCCGGGCTCGTCGCGTCGGTCCTTCTTTCCGGCACCCTCGAGGGCCCCGCACGGGCCGATCGTGTCGTCGAGTATTGGACGATCGAGGCGAACGAGGGGCTCTCGGCCGGTGGCCATGCGGCCATCCGGATCGACGACACGGTCTATCACGTCGAGCATCGAGGCGACGGTCTGATCATCGATCGTCGCGACGACCGGCACGATTTCGAGCGGACCTATCGGCTGATGGGCAATCGATCCATCGGGGCGTTGTCGCTCGATCTGCCTCCGGCGGTCGAGGAGGAACTCGAAACCATCCTGCGGCGCCGCTATTTCGAGCGACAGCAGCGCACGGATCGGCTCGCCGAACTCGAAGAGGATCTCCGCTGGCTGGATCTTGCGATCGCGAAAGGCGGTTTCGAGGTCGAAGTCCCCGGAGCGGGTCTCTTCGATCCGGAAGCGGGCGGGTGTGCCCTTCCGGAGGCGCGGCGGCGCGCCGAGCGCAAGGCGCGAATCGTCCGGAATCGCGGCGCGGGCTGGCTCGAGGGGCGCCTCGTCATCGCGCGGAGACGTCTGCACGAGGCCCTGGGCCGGGTCGTCGCCGGATCGTCCGGGTCGGACGGCGGGCTTCGTCGTGCCGATGGGGTCGCAGGACGCGGGATGAACCGGGAACGAGAGGCCCCGGATCGCGATGCGACCCGGGGCGGAGGCCTGCGGGACGTCGTCGAAGCGGCACAGGCGCTCGAGGCGCTCGAGGTGGTCATCGCATGCCGAGGCCCGACCGAGGGGAGGTTGTTGACGGTTCCGCCCGGGGCTCTTCCAGCGGGTGGAATCGATGGCGGCGATCCGACCTTCGGATCGGACGGGCCGACGACGGGGACCCCGCGCCCGTCGCGCGAACCCTGGCAGACCATCGCTGAGGCTCTCGAAGGGAATCTGTCGCGCCTGCTGGCGAGCGGCCGACCGGATGCCGGGCTCGCGATCCTGTTGACCTGGGCTCGGCTCGCCGCCCTCGACCGGACGCTGGTGACGGGTGTGCCGACGCTCCTCGATCCCTTCGCGGAACCGGGGTCGGGCGGGGTGTCGAGGCCGATCCCGGGTCCACTGGTACCGGGCCAGGTGGCCGTCGCGCGCCGCATCCTGAAGGGGCGCCTCGAGCGTCTCGCGAGCGAGGACGGGATTCCCCTGGAAGCACGTCTGTTCGGGATCGAGCGGGCGCGACATGCCCTCGTTCATGCCGAAGCAGGCGAGCTCCACGCCGGGGCCCCCCGCGCCTCTCCGTTCCGTGTGACCCGGGCCAACCGGTATGCCGCGGCGATCCTTCCTCTGCCCTGGCCCGGGGATGCCCGTCTGCGCGACCTCGAGCGGCGTCGGGACGAGCTCGCGAAGGCGGCGAGGCGACTGCGGCATCGACTCGATGCAGAGCTCGGCTATGGGCTGATCGATCGGAACTGCGTGACGGAGCTCCTCACGGCCCTCGACGAAGCCCTGGAAGCCGATCCGGGGACGGCTTCCTTCGCTCGGGATCGAAGGCGGGATGCGGCGTTCACGCTCTCGTTCATTCCCGTCGTGGCGGGTCGCGTGGTCCGCCGACACCTGCCCGTCGCGAGCGTGCGTGAGATGCCGGGTTGGCGTGAAGAGCGTCTCGCGCGGCTGCGCGACGAGGTCGGCGATTCGCTCGCCCTTCGGTTTCGGGAGTCGAATACGCTTTCCACACGGACCTATTGGGGCGCACCCGACGACTCGATCTTCCTCTTCTTCTCACGAGAGCCTGCCTGGAGCCGCCCGATCGTCGGCATCCCGAATCTCGCGGTCGGGATGGGCGCAGCCGTCGTCGGCGTCCTGCGAGCCCCCTTCGATCGGGGCTGGATGCTGCGGCGCGGATTGCAGGGCGTGCTGATGAGCCTGCCGGAGCTCTTCTTCTTCAACATCCGCAAGGGATCCTTCGTCGTCGTCCCGGATTCGACGCGATCGGACGGGGCCGCATCGGCTTTCGAGGCAGGGGGAACGTGATAGCCTGCAACGCGTGTCTCTGCCGAGGTGGCATCGGTCTCGGTTGAAGACCCGCGGCACCGGGATTCTCGTGTCGGTCTCCGCTCGACCGGTGGAACTCGGAGGGACGTCAGGGCGGCCGGGGCGAGACGGACGGAGTCGCAGGGCGGATGAGGAGGCGGGCGGCGGGCGGATGAGGGACGAGGGCGCAGAGCGGGAGGTCGTTCGGAGACGCTGGCGTTGGCTCGGGGTCGCGGTCGTCCTGCCTGTCATCCTGATCTCCATCGGGATCGTGGCGCGCTGGCGGGTCGGACTGCGGAAGGATGAATCGAAGGTCGAGATCGCGGATGTTTCATCCGTGCGGTTGCTCGGGCTCGGAAGCGTCGTCGGGTACGCCGCCCCATACGAGACCCACGCCTGGCTCGGGATTCCCTATGCGGCGCCGCCCGTCGGGGCCCTGCGCTGGCGAGCGCCGACGCCCCCTGAAGCGTGGGCCGACACCCTGGACGCCCTCACTGCGGGTTCCCCCTGCGTCCAGCTCGAGTCGCGACTCGGCGGTGTGGCGACCGAGGATCCCGATGGGATCGCGGGTTCCGAGGATTGTCTCTATCTGAATGTATGGGCGCCGCGAATGGATCCCGATGAGATGGCGGTCGAGCGTGCGCGCCTTCCCGTCATGGTCTGGATCCACGGGGGAGGGAATACCGTCGGGCACGGGGGGGCGGCCATGTACGACGGCGCACGTCTTGCCGGCACGCAGGAAGTCGTCGTCGTCAGTTTCAACTATCGCCTGGGGCCATTCGGTTGGTTCTCCCATCCGGCCCTGCGAGCCCTGGCAGCGAGCCCGGAGGAGGCCTCCGGGAATTTCGGAACGCTCGATCAGATCCGGGCCCTCGAGTGGGTCCGGTCGAACATCCGTGAGTTCGGGGGCGACCCCGACAACGTGACGATCTTCGGCGAGTCCGCCGGGGCGACCGACGTGCTGTCGCTTCTCGTTTCCGCTCCGGCGAAGGGCCTCTTTCATCGAGCGATCGCGCAGAGCGGGTCGACGCGCTCGGTCAGTCGGGCTGCGGCAGAAAACGCCCTGGATGCACCGGTGCCCGGGAGGCCACACGGCTCGGCAGAAATCGTGGCCTCGCTCCTCGAGCGGGCGGGGATCGTTCCCGATCGCGAAGCCGCGCGTCGATATGCCGAAGATCTTCCCGAGGCCGACCTGGCGGATTTCCTTCGTGGTCGCTCCGCCCGGGAGCTCATCGAAGCCTTCCGGGACCCCGATCGGCCGGAAACGATTGCCGCTCCGATGTTGATTCGAGACGGTTCCGTTCTTCCCGAAGACGACTGGTTGGATGCGTTCCGGGCGGGGCGGTTCCATCCGGTGCCCGTCATCCTGGGCAGCAACCGGGACGAGATGAAGCTCTTCTTGTCCCAGGATCCGCGATTCGTCCGACGGCGATTCCGATTCCTCTACGGGATCCGGGATCCCCGGGACTATGCGCGGAAGGCGCGGATCGAGAGCGATCGCTGGCGCGATCGCGCGGTTCGGAATCCTGCGGCCGCGATGACGGCCTCGGGTCATGCCGACGTATTCGCCTACCGCTTCGATTGGGATGAGCTGCCCCGCTTCCTGGGTGTCGACTTCGCGGACCTGCTCGGTGCGGCACACGGATTCGAGATTCCCTTCGTCTTCGGCAATTTCACCCTGGGCGATCCGATCCTCGATCGGATCCTCTTCGTCGACGAAACGCGCGAAACCCGCGAGGCGCTCTCCGACCGGATGCGGAACTACTGGGCCCGCTTCGCGCGTCGGGGACGACCGGGGCGGGGGGGAAGTGCCGAGCTTCCGGAATGGGAGCCCTGGGCCGCATCGGACGACTCGAAGGGGAGGTCGACGTTTCTCGTCTTCGACTCCGAGTCCGATGGCGGCATCCGGCTCGTTCGCGAGTAGTGGAACGCCAGGGGGCGGTCGGCCAGGGCTTCGTGGCGCCAGCGCAGGGGATTCACGCGGGCTAGACTCTGCCGTCGGCGAAGACAGAGGGGACCGTGTGCAGCCGGACGAGGATCAGACGACGGGAATGCTCGATCGGCTCTACGAGGTCATCTCGGATCGTCGGGATCGCCGTCCAGCGGGAAGCTATGTCGTCTCGCTGCTCGAGGGCGGTTGGGACGCGATGGCGGCGAAGGTCCGCGAGGAGGCCGAGGAGGTCGTTCTCGCGGCCCGGGACGAGAGTGACGAGGCGTTGACGCACGAGGTCGCCGATCTCCTCTTCCATGTCTGGGTTCTCATGGCCTGGCGGGGGATCGCTCCGAAGCAGGTCGATCTCGAGCTCGAAGGACGATTCGGCACGGGTGGATTCGAGGAGAAG
>DRKE01000499.1 GCA_011051925.1 Deltaproteobacteria bacterium | reverse complement strand
TTTCTTGTACACCCCCCCTGCGTTGTTCAATCACATGATGCATGGTGGCCTGATTCTCGGACTGCCCATCTCGCCCGTCCTCCGCGAAACGACCGTCCGCCTCTCCTACGGACTTCCTCTCGCAGCGCTCCTGCTTGTGCCGTTCGCGCTCCGGGCAACCCGTCACCAACACGATCCCCGGAACCAGCGGGAAGCCAGCACGATCGTTCTCTTCGCCGCCCTCTTCTTTCTCGGTATCTTTCCATCGGCAATCTGGTCCCACCTGGCCTTCGTCCTCCCCCCGACTCTCCTCGTACTCGCCCTGCTCTTCGATCGTCTCGAAGAGATCGGACACAGGCGTTTCCCGCGCGCAAGATGGATCGGCATTGCCTGTTCGACCCTGCTCACCCTGGTGTTCATCGGCGCATCCGTCCGGATCGCCGGGATCATCCAGGGTTGGTTCCCCGTACCACTCGGCTTGCCGCGAGCCAGCGTCTCCGTGGCACCCGACCAGGCCAAGCTCTACCGCGGAGCCGTCGCGTTCATTTCACGATGCGCGGCACCGGGCGAAACCACTCTCTCCCTCCCGGACATCCCGCTCGTGCAATTCCTTGCCGCCCGGCCGAACCCGACGCCCTACGAACTGATGATCCCTGGAAACGTGAGGGGCGACATCATCATCCGACGGCTCGAGACGGACGAGACCCGGTGCATCGTGTACAACCCGCGAATGTATCCGGAATTCGACCCTTTCGAGGAACTCTTTCCCGAAGTTTCCGCATACCTGCGCGAAAACTACCGCAAAGCAGCCGTCATCCGAGGAGAGGGAAGCGAATGGTACGGATTGATGCGGAACGAACGCGACGACTCGGCCGCTTCCATTCCCCGACGACGTGCGCCATCTGGTCCAGTCCATGATCGTCCTGTAAGGTTGCCGGATGAGTGAACGGTCATCGCGTGCGACGATCTTCGCGCGCTTGCCGTGGTGGACCCTGGCGGGAAGCACGATCGTGATCGCTTTCGCCTGGTCTCTCTGCCGCCGCGGAATCAATCTGTCGGACGAGGGCTATCTGCTGAGCCAGGTCGTCGACATGATGGCGGGGAAGGTCCTCTACCGCGACATGGATGCCTTCGTCACGCCGGGGATCTGGTTCTTCCTGGCTGGACTCTTCGAATTCGTCGAACCCAGCGTCCTCTCCTCGCGAATCCTGTCATTCGCCGGTTATCTGGCAACCCTCTTCGTCGCCTACCGGATCGTCACTCGACTGACCTCCAGGGCCTGGGGTTGGTCCAGCGTCGCGCTGCTCCTCGTGTTTTCCGTCTGGGCCTTCCCCGCGTGGACGACGGTCTTCTACTCCCCCTTCGCGATCCTGTTTGCGCTCGCTGCCCTGGAACGGCTACTGGCCTGGAGAGAACGCCGTCGCCGAATCGAGATGCTCTCTTGTGGTGTACTGCTGGGCCTCTCCATTCTCTGCAAGCAGAACTATGGCGTCTTCGCGAGCGTCGGGATCGTTGCGGGAATCCTGGCCATCGAGTTCGAAGACGGGAAATCGGCTTCCGGATGGCTGCGGGACGTTTTCTCGATCGGTCTTCAACTGGCCGCCGGCATCGCCACGGTGGCACTGCCGACGGTCGCCTATCTCGCCTATCAGGATGCCCTCCTTCCCGCGTTCCAGCTTCTCGTACTGCATCCCTTCGAATTCATGAGCCGCCAGGACATCGCCTACCCGCCGATCTCGATGCTCTGGGCTCCGGATCCGCTGAGCAACGTCGATGCCCTGACCTACGGGGCATACTCGTTCAGCCAGGCACCCAATCCCTTCTTCTCCAGATCCCCGATCCTGTCCTGGCCTCTGCACGCCCAGCTTCTCGAACGACTTCATATCCTCCTGTTCTGGCTGCCTCCCCCTGGTCTCGCCGTCGGGGCCTGGATCGCGCTCCGTCCGATCCCGTCCCGCCGACCGGTCGATGGTGCCTTGTTCTCGGCCGTCGCCCTCTCCGGTTCCGTCTTTCTCGGCATCTTTCCGCGTGCCGACTTCAACCACCTGATCAACGTCTACCAGCCCGTGCTGATCGCCTTCGTCCTGATGGCACACCGAATGGTGGAAGCATGGAAGAACCTTCCCCCCGAATCCCGGACCCCCGTGCGCGTGGCGCTCTCGCGGATCGCGGTCGGCTTCGTCGGGCTTCTTCTCTTCATGTATTCCGGCATCGCTCTCTCCTGGTACGTCCACACGCTGAAGGCCCTGACCGAGCCCGTTCCCGGACCGCGCGGAGGCGTGCTCGTGACCACCATCGATCGCGATCTGATCGACTTCCATATCCGTACGATCCACGAATTGACCGACGAGGACGAGGCCGTATTGACCGTCCCTGCCCTCTCGATGCTCGACTTCCTCTCGGAACGATCCGTACCCGGCCGCTACTACAATCTCTACGAGCATCACATCGCGCATGACGGCGGTCTCGGCGTCGTCAACGATGCCGAGAGCCATCATGTCAACATCGTCGTGGCCGATTTCAACAACTTCTTCTCCGACCGCGTGGGCCTGCGGGTCTACGCCCCTGAACTGGCGAGCTACCTGACGACCCGTTTCGAACCCGTACTCGACGTGGCGGGAGATCGTTTCCGCTACCTGAAGAGAAGGCCACATCCCGTCCGCGAGCGACCTGGCGAGGATCTCGTCGCTTACTGTGATCTGGGAGGCCAGTTCGAACCCTATGCCCGCGAGCACCTCCTCTTCGCGAGCCTGTACCAGCCTCGCAATCCGAGAAATCCCATCGCGCCGGTAGAGACCCGATGCACGTTCCGGGTCCCCGAACGTGGCGAACTCAGCTTCTCGCTCGGCTACCGGAAGCCATTCGCCGTGCAGCGAGGCGCAATCATCAAGGCGCAGATCTGGATCGCTGGTCACGAACAAGACGGACCCCTTTTCGATGAGACGATCCCGATCGAACGCCAGAAAGGCTGGAGTTCGCCTCCGCCGCCCAGGCACCGCGTCGATCTCTCGAAATACTCGGGATCCGATGTCACGCTGATCGTTCGTGCGCAGTTCCGGGGCGGCGCCCGGATGGGTCCTCTGGATCTCAGCGGATTCTCACTCGTGTGGGAGAATCCTCGAATCGAGACACGACAGGGCCGCGTCCTCCTGATCGGCATCGACGGAGCCACTTTCCGCGTGATCCGCCCCCTGATGACTGCGGGACGCCTTCCCAATCTGCAGGCGGTCGCGGGTGAAGGTGTCCACGGCCCTCTGCGATCGGCCTTCCCGCTGGTCTCTCCGCGCATCTGGACCACGATCGCGACGGGAAAGGTTCCCTTGAAACACGGTATCCACCATTGGATCAGGAAGGCCGCCGACGGAAGCACACGACTCAACCTCGGAACCGATCGACTCGTACCCGCCATCTGGAACATCACGTCTTCGTTCGGCTTCACGAACGGCGTCGTCAACTGGCTGAACACCTATCCGCCAGAGAAGATCAACGGCGTGATGATTTCGGATTTCGCGATCGCCGGCCAACGCGAAGCCCGCGAGCGGCTCTTCGCGGGAAACGAGCAGGCAAAGGGACACGTCGGTGAGTCTGTCACGTACCCATCGGAATGGCAGGACATTCTGGAAGAACTCAATCGAGATGCCAGGCCCCTGCTCGATCATCGGAATCCGTTCGACCACAACGAAGCGCTTCCCGCCTGGCTGAGACAGGACATCCCTGCGGAATCCTTCCGAGACGACGATCTCGTGACGCGAATGGCGCTCGAGGTCCAGGACCGCCTTCACCCGGAGATCATGCTCGTCTACCTGTCCGGCATCGACAAAGTGTCCCACAACACATGGGGCGCGATGGAGCCGCCAACCGCCTACCCGCCCCATATCCACTTCACCGATTCCGAACGAGCGGCAACCCGCGCTGCACTCGAGGACTACTATGTGTACACGGATGAGCTGATCGGAAGACTCCTCGATGGATATGGCCCGGACGACCTCGTCCTGATCGTCTCCGATCACGGATTCGAGGCCGAGTTGCTCGTTCAATGGCTGACGGGTGGCCACGAGTCGGAGAAGGCAGTCAACGGAATCCTCTTTGCCCGGGGCCCCGGGGTCCCACGAGGCAAGACCATCCTGCCCTCCGATGTCCCTGGAATCGCGGACATCACGCCCACGATCCTCGCATGGCTGGGTCTTCCCGTCGCTGCCGACATGGACGGGCATGTCGCCAGGTTCGTCGAAATCGATTCCGTGGAAAAAGTTCCAAGCTATGACGACATCCCGGTCGAACGCGAGACAGACGATCGGGGCGAGGTCGAAGATTCGATCATGGATCAACTTCGGAGCCTCGGCTACGTCGAATGATCTCCAGGGTTCCTCGGACCCGTATCCCTTTCTTCCCCGACCGCGGAAGCGTCACTCCCTCGAATCGGGCAACGCCAATTTCCTTCGGACGAGTGGCTCGAGCAGATCCACGACATATCGATAGAGAATCTCCGTCGGGTGTGGCCCGACGGCATCGACGATGAGATCGTCGCCGGAGTAACCCTCTTCGATGGCCCGTTCATACGCGGCTCGCGAAGACACCACGGGAACGCCGAAGCGTTCAGCCTGGCCCCGAATCACCTGGTTCGTCTGAAGCTGGTTCGGCAGGATCTCCAGCGGATAGGTGACGAAGATGATCGGAATCCCGTGATCTCGGGCGGTCTCGATCATGTGGGCATAGTCGTTCTCACGCTGCGACTGGATCGCATCGAGCGTCGGCGTTTCGTCGCCTGCCGCCGCCATGGGAATCTCGACGACCTCGCCATCCACTGTCCATCTCTGTACGCCGGCGCCCCCGGTACCCGACGCCCGCGTCGTGCTCCGTCCGGAAGAGACATCGGTATCGCGAAACCCCGACACGACGATCAGACGCAACACCTTTGAATGCAGGAGCCATTGTCGCCATCGGATATCTGATCCCTCGGATCGAGCCAGATCGAATTCGCTGAAGTTCCAGCTGTTGTTGAGGCCGACCCAGACGATGACCAGATCCGGTCGATACCGCTCGATCTGCGCCTCGAGCCGATTGGCGACCATGGCACTGTTCTGGCCCGGGATTCCGAGGTTGACGACACGGACCGCGGGAAGCCGGGGGTCCCGATTCAACCGCCTCCTCAATTGCGACGGATAGGCATCTTCTTCCGGAAGGGGTGCACCGAAGGTATGGGAGTCCCCCACGCAGAGGATCGTGGTTCCTTCGACACCCGATACGGGATCGTCACTTCTCACCAGGAATCGCGGCAGGATGATCGCCGCCATCTGCAGCCCGATTTCGAGCGTGACGAACAGGACCACCGTGAACAGGAGAATCCGCAGCAGATGGGGTTTCAGCTTTCGCATCGCTCCAGAAGACTCCCTGATGGATTCGCGATTCCCTCAGCGCACCCTGACAATGAAGAAGAAACGGCCCCGGATCAAGTTCAGAACTGGAAGTAGATGAACTCCGCGCCACCGGACCCGAAGAGCGCCACGAGGGCCGCGATCATCCCGAGCATCGTCCCCTCGACGACAGCTCCCCATCCTCCCCGCAACGAAACGAGAAGATCCGCGAAGCGAAGCCGACCCAGTCGTTCCAGGGCATGGGCGGTCATGCAGACAAGCACGATGATCACCTGGAGCCATGGCCAGATCTGGGAATAGCTTCCCGTCAGCATCCGACCCAGGAAGGCCATGGCTCCGTCGAAGTCCTCCGCTCGAAAGAAGATCCAGGCGAAGCACACCACATGGAAGAGAACCAGGACCCTCGGCAGGTCCGACCAGGAGATCATGTCGTCCCGCGATTCCCGATGCCTGCCAGACCACCCTCGGTGCACGATGAGGAAGACGCCATGCAGGCCTCCCCACACGACGAAATTCCAGGCGGCGCCATGCCAGAGACCGCCCAGGAGCATCGTGATCAGGAGATTCCGCTGGGTCCGCAGCGTTCCTCTGCGGTTCCCGCCCAAGGGAATGTACAGATAGTCGCGCAGCCAGTTGGAGAGCGTGATATGCCATCTGCGCCAGAACTCGGCCGGGTTCCTGGATAGATAGGGCTCCCGAAAGTTGAGTGGCAACTCGAAGCCCAGGAGCTTTCCGAGGCCACGCGCCATGTCCGTGTACCCCGAAAAATCGAAGTAGATCTGGAACGCGAATGAATACATCGCGACGAGATGTTCGGGAGCCGTGTTGAAACCCGGCTCGGCGAAGACCCGATCGACGAAGGGAGCCAGAAGAAGGTCGGCCAACAGGACCTTCTTTCCCAGGCCGATCGAGATCAGCCAGAGGCCCTCCCTGTCGCGTTCCGGCGAGACCCGCCCTCCCTCGCGAATCTGCGGCAACAACTGCCAACCGCGTACGATCGGCCCCGCGATGAGCTGTGGAAAGAACGAGATGAAGAGGGCGTACTCCCGGAAACTCCTGACGACCGCGACTTCCCCGCGATAGGTATCCACGACGAGCGCGATGATCTGGAAGGTGAAGAACGAAATACCGAGTGGCAGCAGGATCTCCGGAATCTCGACAGGCCCGAAACCGAAGCCCTCGAGAACCGGCAAGAGCGAGGAAACGATGAAAGCCGCGTACTTGAAGTAGGCGAGCACGCCGAGACTGAACACGACCGAAGCGGTCAACCAGCGCCGCGGGCAGCCGCTTCGAACCATGCCTCGGAGCAACACGTAGTTCACGACGAGGACGGCGATGAAGAGCAGCAGGTAGATCGGAATCCACATGCCGTAGAAGATCATGCTCGCAGCGAGCAGGACTCCACCGCGGTGCCGTACCGGAGCGAGGCGATGGGCGACGAAGACGACCGTGAAGAAGACCAGGAAGGGGATCGAATTGAAAAGCATGGCCTAGCGCCCTCGACCACCGGGTCCGGGTCGTTGGCGAGGAGAATTTCGAAGGAGCTCGGGGACCAGCTGTCGCGCGACCTCGAGGGCCCCGTCGAAAGCATCGGCCTGGAGGAAGTGTCCGCCCAGATCCTTGAAACCGCGATCGGGAAGAAGATCATGAAGGTCGACCAAGCGTCCACCTCGGCTCTCGACGACGCTGCGAAGCGTATCGATGGTCTTTCCCATCCCCGAGCGGGTATCGAAGCCGATGCGTTCGAAATGCTCGACATTCATCGGGATCACGTAGGCCAGGGTGCGGATTCCCGAGTGCTCGAACACCTCCAGTGCTCCCGCGAGCATCTGCACGACCGGATGATCGACTTCGAGGCCATCGAGAGCATCGCCATAGAGGGACTCGACATGAAGCCGATTCGGCCGATGGTCGATCTCGGTATGGAAGGGAAGGCGGAAGAACGGCAATCCGTCGTCGAGGGTCCGTGGATTCTCGGCCAGCAGCGAGCGCCGTAGCCGAGACAGGCCATGGAGGGCGCGAACCTGCGCCCTCCCCAGGGCACGCCAGCGTGCGGGCAGACCGAGTTCCACGACGCCCATGTACAGGAGGACACGATCGAGAGTGAGACCCCATGCGTGAAAGGGGCGGGTCAGGAGGTCTTCCAGCCGGCCGGGGTCGATCCAGCCGAAAGCCTCGACCCGATCGAACTCCCGTCGCCATTTTGCCGAGAACGAAGCAAGGTTGATCGGAACGACGATCTGGTCGGGGTGGGTTCTGGCAATCCGGTCCGCGAAGGCATAGTACTCGAGTGCCGACATCCCGGGCTCCGCGAGCGGAATGACCTCGATCGTACGTGAAGCCCGTTGCCTGAGCATCCGTCGCAGATCGTCGGGCACGCTTCGCCCGTGCGGATAGTCGATCACGGTCGAGTCGCCGAGGACGATGACGCGCTCGTAGGGCAGACGCCCGGAAGCAGCCAGACTGTCGGTACGCGCCGAGAGAATCATGCCGAAGCCGATCCCCACGGACCCGCTTTCGATGCCTGCCGATTCCAGCGCCGTCGAAATGCCGAGAAAGGTCGCGACGAAAGCCGCGATGGCAGACAGGGCCACAACTATGCTGCGAGTCTTCCGCTGGAGCATGCTTCCGCAGCTATACTAGCAGGCCAGGGGACGACTTCGGCCCGCCCATGCACTTCGCGCCTCCCCCCAACCGGAATCATCGGGAGACATGATTCGTGACGAGAGCAGGAGAGCAGCATTCACCAGCGGAGAGGAAGGGAGCCATCGGAGATCCTCGCACGATCGTCGCCAGTCTCCTGGCAGGCCTTTTCGGTGGATTGCTGGGTGCCTGGGCAATCGCGTCCGACCATCCCAGCGCCCGGGGCGGAGATCCAGGGATCGCGCCTGGCGATGCCACCGCTCGGGTCGAAGCCCTCGAGCGGACGATCGAGCAGGAGGTACGAGCCCGTTCGGACCTCTCCCTGCAGGTTGCCCGCCTCGACGCGAGGGTGAGCGAGATCCTGGCCCTGCTGACGAAGGCATCGGACGGAGGACGGATTCCGACGAAGGGAGGCGAAACGCCCGGAGAAGAATCCATGAAAGAAAGCGGGATCGATGGGAATACCGCGGAAACCATCGAATCGACGCCCACGGGCGGGTTCGACGACGAGCTGCTGCTCTCGCGTGGAATGGACTCGAGCGAAGTCGCTCGTCTGCGCGAAATATGGGAGGAGCACGAACTCGAACGCGCCGAGATCGCGGACCGGGCGCTTCGCGAGGGCTGGTTTCTCAAGGAACGCCACCGAGACGAACTGGCTCGACTCGATCAGGCCCTGCGCGAGGATCTTCAGGACGTGGAGTACGATCGTTACTTGTACGCGCAGGGGAAACCCAATCGGCTGCGGGCCCGTGATGTCCTCAAGGGCGGAGCCGCTGCTGCAGCCGGCTTGCGGCCAGGGGACATCATTCTGCGCTATGGCGATACGCGCGTCTTCACACCAGGCGAACTCCTGCTCGCCACCTCCCGATCAGAACCCGGGCGACGCATCCCCGTCCAGGTCCAACGGAACGGCACGGAACGGACTCTCTACGTGGAGCCGGGCCCGCTCGGGGTCATGATCGAACCCACTCGCGGTGATCCGCTCGATGAATGAGCATTCCACGCTCATGCGGAGTCGAGCGCTTCGGGTATGTTCCAGCAAGGCATGAGTGTACTCGGAGATCCTTCGAAACGAATTCCATACGGTGCGCTCGTCTGGGGGCTGGTCGGAGCCGCGACGTGTGCTGCAATGATTCCGCTCGAACCCAACCTTCTCGAAGAGGGGATGATTCTCGAGATCGCCCAGCGTCTCGTCCACGGTGATCATCTCTATCAGGATGTCGTCGCGTTTACCGGCCCCCTCCCCTTCGAAGCCCTTGCCTTCCTGTTCAGGATCTTCCAGGAGGAGATCCTGGTCGCCCGAACCGCGGTGGCGCTTCTGCACGGTGCTGCGACGGCGAGCGTCTTTTCGATCGCCCGCCAGGCGCGCAGGGACGAGCTGTCGCATCTGGCGGCGGCGATCACCGCCTTCTCGGCCATCCTGCTCTTCCCGCTTTTTTCCATCTATTTCTATACGACCCTCGCCGTCTCACTGGGCGTGATCGCGAGCTGGGCCGCTCTTCGCGGGCTGAAAGGGGGACGAGCGGCGATCGTGGCCGGCATCGTGACGGCACTCTGTGCCCTGTGCAAGCAGACGATCGGCGCCGTTCTCGCCGCTGGGCTCCTCATCAGCATCATCGCCTGCGCCCCTCCGCGGGTGCGATTCCGTTCGGCACTCCGATTCATTCTTGGCGGAATTGCCACGGCGGCCGTGACGCTTGGCGCATTTGCGGTCACTGGCGGACTCGACTCTCTCGTCTACTCGATGGTCGAATTGCCGTTGTCCTTCCAGTCGACCTACAACTCGCCTTTCATGAACTTCTGGCCACCCGGCACCTTCAGCCAGGAAGTCCGCGGCAGTCAGGCGTTCTATCTTCCCTATTTCTACACGCTCGTCCATGGGGGCTGGGGGCTGACCCCGGGACCTGGAATCACACTGCTGACCCAGACCCTCTACGCCCTTCCCTTCCTGGCCATGGTGCTCAGTCTTCTGAGGCGGTGGAGAACACGCCTGCCCGCAGCGACCTGGATCCATCTCGCCTACCTGGTCGCGATGATCAGCAACATCTTCCCACGATCCGACTGGGGACATCTGGCGTCGGTCCTGCCCAGCGCAGCGGTGCAGGTCATCCTGATCGTCCCCCTTCCGCACGAACGGAATCGTGTGCGAAAGGGGATCGCAGCAGGGCTCGTCACGCTCCTCGCGCTCGTTTCACTCCTCGTCGGCGCCTGGCTGTATCGACTCTCGGAGCCCCCCAGTTTCGGTCCACGCGTCCCCCTGCGCGTCGTGAGTGAGGGCCATCGAGCCGACGTCATTCCCCACGTGATCCGGTACCTTCGGCAGCACACGCAGCCGGGCGACGCGATCTTCGTCGCACGAGCCGAGCCGCTGATCTACTTCGCGACCGACACGCGGAATCCGACGCCCTATAGCGGCGTGATCCCAGGCATGCCCGGCGAACAGCAACGCGTCATCGTCGACGCGCTCGAGACCACACGCTATGTCGTCATGAGCGACATCGACCAACCCGTCTTCACCTACTACCGGGACGAGTTGCCGCGCGTCCAAGAAGCGCTCGAACGCTACTATCGGATTCCCGACGATTTCCTCCGACCGGGGCCGAATTGGATGATCGTTCTCGAACGGGCGGTCGACCGCGGAGCGACCCGTGTCGACTTGATCGACATCGCCGAGGAGGGAACCCGCTGGATCCGCCGCATGGACGGATCACTCGCTCCCGGGCGGGTCTTCCACGAAACGATCGGGACGATCCAGAACCATCGTTTCCTGCCCTTCCTGCTCGGCATCAGGGGCGGCGGGATCGACTTCGACATCACGATTCCCGACAACGCGGTCTTCCGATCGGGGGTGGGATACCCGCTCATCGGAACCGGTGCGAAAAACGTATATCGACTGCCGGAGGAGAGCCGGATGGTGCTTTCGATCAAGACCGACGGTCATTTCCGCAAGATCGGAGAAATACGCCTACCAGCGAACGACGGTTCGATCGATCGCTGGCTGCCCTTCGAGGTCGACCTCTCCGAATACGCAGGAACCCGGGCAACACTTCGATTGCAGCTGATCCCGAGTCGTCCGGTCCGACCCGGAGAACTCGGCTGGTGGGGAAGTCCGCGCATCACGATCCGACCGTCCCCCTCGAGCGCCCGGATGGATCGCCGACCGGACACGCCCGCTTCCGCGGGATCCGATCACCGCTGACCGCAGGAAAGGGGCCGCCGACAGACGGCCATCAGATCGAGGCTCCCGGCATCGGCCGGGCCGACCGGGAAATCCTCGAGCGTCAGGTCTGGCAACCCCTCTCCCTTCTGGATGCCCCGGCGGACCACGACCGAGAAGCGCGCGAAGAGCCAGTCGATCCAGGCCCTGGGCAGTCGATCGCGGAGGCCGAAGGGATCGAGCCTCATGATCCGGCGGATCCGACGCAAGCGATCCGCCTGATAGCGCGCAGCGGCCGGGCTCATTCCGACACCCAGCATCTCGACTTCCCCGAAATGACCGAGCAGGCGTTCCCGGAGTTCGTCTCCCTCGTACTCGTGGACATGAAACGGGTTCACACGATCCGACTGGAGGATGTTCGGGGTCGTCACGAGGGCCAGGCCGGCGGGCTTCATCGCGGAAGCGATCGCCTCGAGATAGGCGGTCGGATCTTCCAGATGCTCGATGACCTGGAAACTCACGACCAGATCGAAGCTTCGGGGCGCGAGGGGAACCCCGGCCAGATCCGCTCGGACGTAATGGAGCGAATCCCGTCGATGCTGCGCATCGGGTGCGATCCGATCGAGTGCCACGACCGTACCGCAGGCATCCGCCAGCTCGGCGCTCCCGTAGCCATTCCCGCATCCGAGATCGAGAATCCGGCCAGGTCCGTCTTCGCCCGACGGACAGGCTCGGATCGCATACTGATAGGCCGCGCGGTGACGCGCGAGGTCGGGCCCGTAGAGAACGTGATCGTCGTCGAGACGCTCGCCAGTGAGGGTGACACGAGTCATGATCCGAGCTCTCCGAGTTCCCCGATCTCCCTCGCTGCCTCGAGCGCCTCGCGGGTGAACTCCCGAGCGAAGAGGAGTCCCATTCCCGAGCGCATCAGGATCAGCATCGCGGTCAATGCGAGATTGCTGGCCAGCAGGATTTCGGGGGCCGCCCAATCTCGAAACATGTAGACGAACGCGACCTGTCCCGTTCCGAGCCCGGCCACCGCGATCGGAAGCGAGGCGACCAGGGAGACGGCGGTCACGCCGACCGCGAGATCTCCGGGCGGAACCCGGACGCCAAATGCCATCAATGCAGCACCACAGACGAGGATGAAGGAGATCACGAACGCCAGACGCAGGAGGCCGAGAATGACGAGGCGATCGACCGGCGTCTCCCGGGCAGCGCGGAAGAGCTCGAGTCCCCGGATCCGTTCGAGCGGTCCCAGCGAAACGGAGGTTCGCAGAAAGACGAATCCCGCGGCGATGCCCGCCACGCCCGCCGTAACGACGCCCGCCTGGAGGGCGACCGCCCGCGTCGACAGGAGAGTGACTCCGAGAGCGGACAGAACGAGCAGCAGCCCCAGATCGAAGAGCGCGATCAACATGACGATGCCCGCCGCTTCCGAAACGGCCAGTCCACCCCGACGGCGCAGCAGATAGGTGAGCCCTCCGGCACCCAACGCGTAGTTCAGCAGGCCGAGCGGATAGGTCGCCGCCTTGATCCGAGCGCAGGTCCATCGCCCCAGGCGTCGTGAGTCCGTCGCGGCGAGATGGTCGATCGAGACCGCTTCGAGCCACAGACTCACGGCTCCGAAGACGAGGACCGAGGGAATCAGGATCGCGGCGGCGCGGGCATCCACGTCGCGAATCACCTCGACCAGATCGATCCGCCCCAGCAGGAACCAGAATGCACCGACGCTGACGGCGATCGGAAGGAGCCATTTGAGCGCTCGCATGCCCGGTCCCGTCATGACGACTCCACCGGCACCCACTGCAGTCCCGGCATCTCGTGCTTCTCGAAGAAGACGCCATAGCTGAAGGTGATCGAGACCAGGATCGCGAGAACACCCAGACTGCCGAAAATCAGGGCGGAGCGGAGGTTCCGGCCCCGGGTCCAGTCGGCGAGGGTTTCACTCGCATAGAACGAGAAGGGGACGGAAAGACCCAGCAGGAAGCTCCCCTTCAGCACGGCAAACCAGGGGTTTCGCCAGGTAAAGAGGACATAGCCAGCGAAGGTCGCGACGACGAGCAGGAGCAGGACGAGATCGGGTCCGCGAAACGACCGCGCCAGGCGACGGGCGCCCCGCCAGAGTCCGACCGCGAAGGCGGCCGTCGGCACGAGACCGAGGACCAGGATCGCCGGCCCCAGGACTTCGACGACGGGCCCGCGGATCGGCAGGAAATGATGATGTCCATCGAACCAGATCGTGTCATACGTACTGCCCCAGACGGAATGAAGCAAGGCGGGCGACAGCAGCTCCGGAGCGCTGAAGGTTTCCCAAGGAATCCGGAAATAGTCCCCCAGCCCCCTATCGCCCGGAGGCATGCTGAACATGACCGAATGAACCGCGAGGCCATGGGGGTAGAGGTATCCACGGGTCACCAGGTTCCACAGGTAGTACCCGCCGCCGACGAACGACGCTGCGAGTCCGAAAGCGATCCCGCGTCGAAGCGCTCGCAGGTTGCCGGAAGATTGCCTGTCCCCGATCAGATAGGCTGCCGCCCCGGCTCCGACGATGAGGAGCCCGGTCAATTTGGTGGCCAACGCCAGGCCTGCGAACACGCCCCAGAGAATCGCTCGAGGAAGCCCTTCGCGCGACTCCGGCGGCCGCTGCAGGTCCAGGGCGACACCGACCACCGCGATGGAGATGAGCGCGGTCACGAGGACCTCTTCGCTCAGCATGGCGCTCATGTAGACGTGAACGGGGAGAAAGAGGAGCAACGCGCCTGCAAGAAACGCACGCCTGCCCGCTTCCGGCGCGACGCATCGGACGAGCCAGACCGCCGCAGCGATGCCCGCCAACCCGGACGCCGCCATGGCGAGGCGGATCACATGAACGGCCGCCACCTTGTCGATGCCATCCCGTGCCCCGCCGACGAGGCGGGCGATGGCCGCGGAAACCCCATAGAAGAACGGAGGGTGCGCCGTCGACCAGCCTTCGTCCGGTGCCGGAAGTCGAAAGGATCGAAGCAGCAGATCGATGTACTCCCAGTTTCCTGCGGCATCGAATCCCATGTCGATGGGGTATCGAAAGACATTGTTGATCCGGAGGAGCGTTCCCACGAGGCAGGCCACTCCCAGCGCCACGAACCAGGCACGATCGGCCGACGACTTCAACTTGCGCTCCGGGCCCGCTCGATCGCTTCGGCCATCTCCGAGGCGGAACGATCCCAATCGAAATGCCCGGACCATTCGAGGGCCGCGCGCGACATCCCCAGGGCGAGTCCGTCATCGTCGAGCAGCCTGCCGATCGCCGAGGCGAACGCTTCGACATCACCATATCTCGCGAGCAGACCCGTCTCCCCGTCCCGCACGGAGTCTCGCAACCCCGGCACGTCACTCGCCACGACCGGCGTTCCGAGCCTGTTGGACTCGATCACCGTCAGCCCCCAGCCCTCCTTCTCAGAGGCACAGACGCAGACACGACAGCCCGCCAGAAGCCGGTCGCGTTCGACGTCATCCACGAAGCCCGTGAATCGCACGCGATCGCGCAGCCCCAGCTCTTTCGCCAGCTCCTCGAGGGCCGGTCGCGCCGATCCCCGTCCGATGATCAGGATCTCCGCGTCCGGAAAACGGTCGCTCAGTCGGGCCATCGCGCGCAACAGCACGTCGACCCGCTTGTAGGGCTCGATCCGGCCCATGTAGGCGACTCGGGGGGAGCGGACGCGATCGACGTCGACGCCGATCTCGGTCCCTTCGACCCCGCAATGGCTGACCTGGATGCGGGATTCGTCGATTCCCCGGCCAACGAGGTCATCGCGGGAACTTTCCGAGATGGTGATGAAGGGACAACGCCCGTAGAGGGGCGGAATCAATCGTTCCGACGCCCAGACCGTCGCGGCGATCGGCCAGGCCACCTGCCGGAAGGCCACCTCGCCGAAGAGATGGTGGCAGAGCGCGAGAACCGGAACCGCCGAATAGACGGGAGAAAAGAAGGGAACCTTGTTCAGGCACTCGACGACGACGTCGAAATCCCCGCGACGAGTGCCGCGAGCACAAAAAGCCGCGACGCGCGGATAGTAGAAGGGGAGCCGACCGAGGCGCCGGACGGAGAGCCCATCCACCCGCGCCCGGGATGCTCCCCCCGAGAAGCCCGACGAAGCGAGGGTGACGTCGTATCCACGCGCACAGAGGCGACGAAAGATCTCGACGACGTGGAATTCCGCGCCACCCGCCGCCGGATGCTCGGGGTCGCGCTCGTTCAGGACCAGTACGCGACAAGGTCTGTCCATCCGATAGAAACTAGCCCCGATCCACCGTCGTTTCCTGCATGCCGGAGACCCTGGGAGGGCGTCTTCCGGCGATGCCCGCGACCGATCGGGGCCGAGCCGACGGGTTCACGGGTCGCCGGAACGAAATCGACCGCCCGATCAGAGTCGACCCAGCACGTCACCGATCCGCAGCCACCAGACGATCCAGAGCGCCTCCAGCCCGATACTCAGGGTCAGCTTCGACGTTCCGCGCGTCCGGTCGAGGAAGAAGAACGGAATCTCCTTGATCCGTGCGCCCGCCTTCGCGAAGCGGTAGTTCATCTCGATCTGGAAGGCATAGCCGTTCGCCTTGATCCGCTCGAATCCCATCTTCTCGAGCATCTCCCGGCGCACGCAACGAAGGCCACCCGTCGTATCGGTGATCGGAAGTCCCGTGACCTTGCGGGCGTACCAGTTCCCGAAATAGCTGATCAGGATGCGTTCGATCGGCCAGTTGACGACGGTGATGCCGTTCAGGTAGCGCGAGCCGAGGACGACGTCGTTCTCCTCGATCTCCCGGAGAAAATCCTTCAGGATGCCGGGAGGATGCGAGAAATCGGCATCCATCTGGACGACGAAATCGGCACCGAGATCGAGGGCCTTGCGCAATCCCGCTCGATAGGCCGGCCCCAGCCCCTGCTTGGACGATCGATGAAGCACATGGACCCGTCCCGTCGATTCGGCCAGTCCATCGGCGATCTTTCCGGTCCCGTCGGGAGACCCGTCGTCGACGACCAGCACCTCGAGCCGGGGGTCCTGTTCGAGAATCTCCGGCACGATCAGGGGGAGGTTCTCAGCCTCGTTGTAGGTCGGGATGACGACGATCCCACGTGCCATGGAGAAACTCCTCTGATGGACCGGTTCCGACGTCCCGCCGAAGGCCGCAACCAGCCGGCCCGCTTCGTGATGCCCTGCTTTCATCCTCTTTCGGTGCCGGCCGGACCCGGGGATCATCCGACCGGATCATACCGGAACTCCTCAGGCGATCGCCATGCAGTCTCGTGATCTGCCGGCTCCCTGCGCATCTCCCGGTCAGATCGGCTTCCGACCTAACACGATCCAATGGCGAAATCCTCCGCGACCCGGCCGATGGGACTCGACGACGAAGCCCTGGTGCCGTAGACGCGCCTGGAATCGCGTCTCCCTGCCTTCCGCCCACACGGCCAACACACCCCCGGGCGCGAGTGCTCGATGGCTCCGCCCGATCGCCGCGCGACCATAGAAGGAATCGTTCTCGGCATCGGTCCGCGCATGGGGACCTTCGAAGAGGTCGAGTACGACGGCGTCGAGCGACTCGCGATCCTCCGCGAAACGCCGGATCACGTCTGCAACGTTTCCGATCTCGAGAGACACGCGCGGGTCGTCCAGACAGCCTTTCGTCAGATCGGAAAGTGGCCCTCTGCACCATTCCGCCACGACCGGATACAGCTCCGAAACGATGATCCGGGCGTCCGGACCGACCGCATCGAGGATGGACCGGAGCGTGAAGCCCATCCCGAGTCCGCCGACGAGGATCCGCGCACCTGCTCCGAGCCCGGTGCAGGCTCGCACGCCGAGTTCCTCTTCCGAGCGGCTGGCGCGACTGTTCATCAGCACCCGGCCGTCGATGCAGATCAGGAAGTCCTCGCGATCCCGTTGACGGAGTTCGAGCAGCCCGTCGGGCGACGCCCATCGATCCAGGGTCTGCCATGCCCGGCTCATCGAACGAGCACGGCGGGAATGAGGAGCCCCGCGATGAGGGTGATCAAGCCGATCCCGATCAGGTTCAGCAGCAGACCGGCGCGACTCATCTCGGCGATCGAAACGTAGCCGGAGCTGAAGACGATCGCGTTCGGCGGCGTCGCGACCGGCAGCATGAAGGCCATCGAGCATGCCAGGGCCGCCGTCGCCATCAACGTCTCGGGAGGAAGCCCGAGCGGAATCGCGATCCCGGCCATGATCGGCATCGCCATCGTGGCCGTCGCCGTGTTGGAAGTCACTTCGGTCAGGAAGATGAAGAGCGTTGCCACCACCGCGAGGACGATCAACCCCGGTATCGAGGCGAGTCCCGTCACGCCGTTGCCGATCCAGACGGCCAGCCCCGACACGTCCATGGCGTGTGCCAGGGAAAGGCCTCCACCAAAAAGCACCAGGACGCCCCAGGGTATTCCACGCGCGGTCTCCCAATCGAGCGCGCGTCGACCGCGCTTCCGATCCACCGGAATCAGGAAGAGGACGAGAGCGCCCGCCATCGCGATCGTCGAATCGCGTACGCCCGGCGCCCACGTCTGGATTCCGGGAAGATCGATGAACCCCAGGGATTTCGGCGCCCGCAACAGCCAGGCGGAGGCGGTCAGGACGAAGACCACGCCGACCACCCATTCTCCCCGGGAGGCCGGACCGAGCGCGAGACGCTCCGCCCGGATGACCGCGGCCGCGTCGCCACTGAGATCACCCAGCCGGTAGAGGACACGCGTCAGCAGGAACCACGCGATCGGAAGCATCACCAGGCTGACCGGAAGGCCGACCATCATCCAGCGACCGAAGCCGATCTCGACCCCGCGAAGTTCAGCCATCGCCGCGGCGAAGACCGCATTCGGCGGCGTGCCGATCAGTGTCGCCATCCCGCCGATCGAGGCCGAATAGGCCACTCCGAGCATCAGCGCGAGCCCGAATCCGAATCGCCCATGCGGATCGCTCGGACGCAGGGTCTCGGCGACGGCGATGGCCACCGGCAGCATCATGGCGGCCGTCGCCGTATTCGAGATCCACATGCTGAGAAAGGCCGTCGCGAGCATGAATCCGAGAATCAACCGCCCCGGCGAGTTCCCGGCCCGGCTCATGACCGCGAGGGCGATCCGACGATGCAGGCCCCATCGCTCCATCGCCGCCGCGATGAGGAAGCCGCCCATGAAGAGGAAGATCAGCTCCTGGGCATAGGGCGCCGCCGCCGCGGAAGCGGACAGCACGCCCAGGGGCGGAAAAAGGACCAGGGGAACCAGGGCGGTCGCGGAAATCGGGATGGCCTCGGTCAGCCACCAGACCGCCATCAAGGTGGCGACGGCCGCGGTTCTCCAACCGACCGCATCGAGGCCCGCAGGCGGTGGAACCAGCCCCATTCCCATGGCCATTGCGGGCCCGAGCCAGAGGCCGATCCGACGTACCCGCCCGACCCGGGCAAGGAGCGACGACGCGCGACGTGCATTCATGAGATGACGGTAGCCCGTCCGACGCGGATCCAGCCGATCCGGATCCTCCGGACCCAGCTATTTTCCGGCTTCTTCGCTGGTCTTCTGCTCGCCTTCTCGGGAGAAGCCACGAACGAAGGTCACGAGATGCCAGATTTCCGTCTCGGTCAGACGGTCGCCAAAGGGGGGCATGGCCGTCCCATGACTGCCCGCGGAGATCGCATGAAAGAGTTCACCATCACTGACGCGGGCCATCAGTTCGGCGTCCGTGAACTTCATCGGCCGCGGACGCAACGCCCGACTCGCAGGACCGCGCCCCTTCCCGTCGTTGCCATGGCAGAGCGCACAATTCTGCAGGTAGAAATCACCCGCCTTCGCCAGCTCCTCGGGCCCCGTCTCGAGGGGATTCGACTTGTCCCGAAGTTCGGCCGGCGTATCGGCACGAACGCTGTCGATGTCGGCCCGGACGGGGACCGACAGAAGGAAAACGACGAACAGGGCCCCCATTCCCGACGCGCAGAAGCGATACGGATGAAGGACACGACGCAACGGATCGACGAGCATGGGGAATCTCCGGGCCGGAACGGGGAACGAGGCCGTGGCACCCCCGGTCACGCCACGGCGTGCCCGGGGGCGCCACGTCCAACTCACGAGACGAAAGGTCAGAAGGCCACCGTGAAGAAGAGTCGGCCCTTGTCCGTCCGTTTGTCACTCATCGTGACCGGGCTGTCCTTTCCGCCCTCCTCGTGCCTGTACTCCAACCCGAGCCAGGCATTCTCGATCACGTTCACCCGGACGAGCTGGGAGAATCGCCAACCATCCGAATTCTGACGAGCCTGTTCGGTCTCGATCAGCCAGTCGACGCGGGGGCCGAAGGTCAACATCGAGCAGG
>DRKE01000498.1 GCA_011051925.1 Deltaproteobacteria bacterium | reverse complement strand
TGCACGGGTCAGCGTGATCCGCCGGGGGGGCGGTTTCGGACTCCTCGCCACGAAGGCGACCCTCCCCTCGCGTGGCCAGGACAGGCCGGGAAAGAGGGAGGCGACATGACCATCGGCCCCCATGCCCAACAGGACGACATCGAGCCCGTTGGCGAATTCCGCGGAGAGACCGGCTTCGACGCGTGCCACCGCTTCTTCCGGCGTCTCCCCGTCCAGATAGAGAGGCAACACGGCTGCTGGCTCGACACCGCTCCGATCGTCCGATCTCCGTCCGAAGAGTCCCATCCGCGCCGCCGCACCCCGATTCGAGTCGGCATCCTCGAAGGGGACACAACGTTCATCGACCCAGGTGAGCGCCACGCATCCCCAGGTATCCGCGAGATCCGCCCGCGCTGCCGCCGCACTTCGAAGCGCGGATCCCCCCGGAATGGCCAGCCTCGCCGTCGTCCTGCGAGCCAGCACGTCGAGGATCCCGGTCGCGACGAGGATCGCCCCCCGCGCGAAGGGATCGGGATCGACGAGGATCTCGGGCTGCCATGGCCGACCGCTGCCCTCAGCCACGGGACCAGCTGCCCTGGCAGTCGCCAAAGAGCGCCTCGGCTTCTTCGGGTCCCCATGAGCCAGCCGGATACTCGAGGATCGGATAGAGGTCCGTCTCCTCCCACGTCATTCGCACCGCGTCCGCATACTCCCACGAGGCCTCGATCTCGTCTCCTCGCAGGAAGAGTGTCTGGTCGCCGATGAGCGCATCCGCCAGGAGCCGTTCGTAGGCATCCGCCGTCGATTCTCCGAAATGGTCCCGATAGTCGAAATGAAGATTCGCCGGAGTCATGTTCATCGTGTTGCCCGGTTCCTTCACGCCGAAGGAAAGCCGGATGGACTCCTCCGGCTGGATGCGGAGGGTGAGCACGTTCGGCCGCGAGTGGCAGATCTCGCCCTCCCGCACGAGACGTTCGTATTCGCCCGCCTCGAGGTCCGGCGGGCGGTTGAAGAGCTGGAGGGGCGGCGTGTGGAACTGGACGCGAACGTGGGTATAGCGCTCCCGCATGCGCTTCCCGTGTCGAAGGAAGAAGGGAACCCCGCTCCAACGCCAGTTCTGGATGTGGGCCCGCAAGGCGATGTAGGTTTCCGTTTCGGAATCCGGAGCGACGCCTTCTTCGTCGAGGTAGCCCACGACCGGCTTCCCGTCGATCGTGCCGGGACCGTATCTCGCTCGAACCAGGGAGGGATGCCCCGCGTCGCCCAGCGGGTGCCGGAGCGCCCGCAGCAGCTCGACTTTCTGGCCCCGGACCGCGTCGGCCACCAACGCGGACGGTGGCTCCATCGCGATCAACGCCAGGATCTGCAGCATGTGATTCTGCACCATGTCGCGCAGGGCACCCGTCCCGTCGTAGTACCCGCCGCGCCCGTTCTCCACGCCGAGCGTTTCGGCGACGGTGATCTCGACGAACTCCACGTGGTGGCGGTTCCAGAGGGGCTCGAAGATCGCGTTGTGGAATCGGAAGCCCAGGAGATTCTGGACCGTCTCCTTCCCGAGATAATGGTCGATCCGATAGATCTGTTCCTCCTGGAGGACCCGGTAGAGCTCGCGATTGAGCTTCCGCGCCGACTCGAGATCGTGTCCGAAGGGTTTTTCGATCACGACCCGGCGAAAACCACACCCACTCGACCAGCAATCGAGCAGTCCGCTCGAACCGAGGACGTCGACGACGACGGGGAAGAGTTCCGGTTTGAGGGAGAGATAGAAGAGCCGCCCCGATTCCCGTCCGCCGGGCAGACGATCGAGTCGATCCCGGAGCGCCGCCAGGGCTTCGGGTTCGCTCGTGTCTGCAGGGTGATAGAAGATCCGGGGCGCGAGACGCTCGAAGGCCGGCCGGAGGTCCGCGTCGATGCCTCGAGCGAGATGGGCGCGAAACTCCTCGTCCGTCATCGGGCTGCGAGACACGCCCAGGACCGAGAATCCGCTCGGCGGCCGCGGGTCCGAGTCGAGTCGGGAAAGGGCGGGGATCAGCTTGCGCCGGGTGAGATCCCCACTCGCACCGAAGATGATCACCTGGTCGGGAGGTCCCATGCGACGGAGGATACCCGTGATCCGGAGATTGTCGCTCGGGGATTCTTCGGGCGCCCGAACCGATCCTCGTTTCGCCGCCCCGACGGAATCCGCCCTCCGCCGCCCTGGGAACGTCCCGACGACCCTGCATCCGATCCGGGTACCCTGGACGCGCCCGGAAGCCGAGCCGCGCCGGATCAGGCGAGCGAACGGAGAACCGATTCCCGCTCGGGCCGGCGCCTCCGTGCCGCCTCGAAGAACCGCCATTGTCCGGATGCCCGGACGGCATTGTGCTCTCCCCGGCCGGGAAACCGCTCCGCGTCCCATCCGAAATAGCGTTCCTCGAGCGCGTCCGTCACGTAGCGCGCACAGAGTTCGAGCGTGAGTCGCTCGATCGAAGTGACGAGCGACTCCCTCTCCTCCGTGCTGACGTCGATTCCCGGTGCTCGAAGAAAACCTCGCGCGGAGGCCTCGAAAAAGGCCATCTCGAAGCGGGCGTCCGACGTGTCTTCTCCCGCCGCGTTGCACCAGGAACGCCAGGCGTCACCCAGTTCGACCCAGAGCGGAGCCCGCATCAGGGTATCGAGATCGATCAGCGCGAAGGCGCGATCGCAGCCGGGCGGCTCGCGATCCTCGAAGAGCAGGTTCTCGAGTTTCAGATCGCCATGGATGACCCGCGGCGGTGTCTCGGGAGCGGGTCCGAGTTCGCGGAAGGCGGCGAGCACCTTCTCGCCGAGGGGCACCATCTCCCCTGCGAGACGATGGTCGGAATGGCCTTCGAGCGCTTCCCGGAGCACGGCGAGGATTCGCCCGGTATCCCGATAGGGGATGCCCATCGGAGCGAGTGGTCGATCGAAATCCGCCAGGGCGGCATGGAAGCGACCGACGAGGCGACCGGCCGATTCGGCCTGGGCTTCCGATCGCAGCCGCCGGAACGAGACGCCCCCCAGATGGGTCATCAATCGCCAGCGCCCCTCGGCTCCGAGCGACATGGAATGCCGCCCGTCGATCGCCGGCACGAGTCGCGTCGTCGGGAATCCCCTGCTCGAAAGGTGCCCGGTCACCGCGTCGATGTTGTCATGGATCTCGGGGGCGAAGACATCCGCCACGCGCTGCAGGACGTATTCCCCATCGCGCGTGCGGACGTGAAGACTCCGATGAAGGAGTCCGCCCGGCAGCGGGCGGATCTCGATGGGCCCGGCCAGGGCGGGAAAAGCCTCGCGAACGGCCGCGGGCAGCACCTTCGGGTCGGCGCCGTCGCGCCACGACGCCCGAGCGGATTCGTTCATGCGAAGAGCATAGGAGCCCCGGGCGCCCGCTTCGAGTCGACCGGCGAAGGACAGGCTCGCCGTCAGAAGTCGTAGGCCTCGAGCTTCGGAGCCGCCATCTCCTCCCGGAACCGATCGAAGGTCCAGGGCCAGGTCGCGGGAATCCCGCGATCATCGAGGTACCAGCTGTGGCATCCGGTCGTCCAGATCGTCTTCTTCGCCGCTTCGACCCGGTCGCGATCGAATGCCGCCGTCGCTTCGGCACTCGCACAGACGCTTCCGGCGCTCCCGGATCGGACGAGGTCGATCAACTGGAGGATGTAGTCGAATTGCAGCTCCGCCACCTCGATGAGGGAGAAATTCCCGACCGGACCATTCGGGCCGTTCAACATGAAGAAGTTCGGGAGATCCGGAACCGAGATCGACAGATAGGCCGTCGGCCGATCCGCCCAGATCTCGTCGAGACGGCGGCCGTTGCGACCGATCACCTCCATCGGCCGCATGAAGCGATCGACCCGGAAGCCCGTCGCCAGGACCAGGACGTCGAGCTCATGGAGCTGCCCGTCCCGGGTTCTCACGCCCTTCGCCTCGATCCGCTCGATCGGCTCGGCGACGAGACATGCGCTCGGCTTCTGGATCGCTTCGTAGAAGTCCGGAGAGATGACGAGTCTCTTGCAGGCCGCACGATAGTTCGGACGGAGCTTCTCCCGAAGGATCGGGTCCTTCACGGACTCCTCGAGATTGGCGGTACAGGCTTCCTCGATGTTCCTCATCAGCTCCGAGTCCGCGTCGACCACGGCGTTCGCGAATCCCGCGGCAAAGAGCTGCGAGATCTGTGAGTGGAGTTCTCGGAGCTGCTCCGGATGATTCCGGAAGTTCGCCTTCTCCTCTTCCGTGTAGGCAGGATTCTCCTGGGGCATGATCCACTGGGCCGTGCGCTGGAAGAGACAGAGCTTCTCGACCCGATCGACGAGCGCCGACGTGATCTGGACGCCCGTCGAGCCGGTTCCGATCACGCCGATCCGCCGGCCGTCGAGCGGAACATCGGGATCCCAGCGCGCGCTGTGGAAGAGACTGCCTTCGAAGTCGGCCTGTCCCTCGATGTCGGGATAGCTGGGGTGGTGGAGGACTCCGGTTGCCGCGATCACGAAATCGAACTCGTCCTGCTCCCCTTTCGAGGATTCCAGATGCCAGCGCCCGTCCCGGAACTCGCAGCGGTCGATCTCTTCGCCGAACCGGATCTCGCGATCGATCCCGTATTTCCGGGCCACGTTCTCGAAGTAGGCCTGGATCTCCGCCCCGGGCGAGAACTGATGACTCCATTCCGGGTTGGGCTCGAAGGAATAGCTGTAGAGATGGGACGGCACGTCGCATGCCACGCCGGGATAGGTGTTCTCGCGCCAGGTCCCCCCGACCCGATCCGCCTTCTCGTAGATCACGTAGTCGGACAGGCCCGCCTCCCGCAGCTTGATCGCACTGAGGATCCCCGCCATTCCCGCCCCGATGATCGCGATACGCAGTTCACGCCGATTCCCGACTTCCGTCATCTCCGCCCTCTCCTCCGCCCTCTCCACTTCTTCATTCGCGTTCCGGCCGCGTCGATCCTGCCTTCCCGATCGCGCCTCCGCCGGACAATCGTGCAGCGATCGTAGAACCCATGGGCGAGCATGTAACCCCCCACATCGGCCCGATCGACTCTCCCGATCCGCTCGCCACAGCGCCCCGCCATGTGAGGCAATACGGCACAACCACAAGCACAATCAGAACCACGAAGAGAGTCGCGGAAGACGGCGACAATCGATGCGCGGATGCTGTCCGAGCCTCGCGAACGAAGCTATTTTGGGGAAGGCAGTTCGACGCGGATCCAACGGACCGGGCGCAGCCGGTCACCCCGCGAGGTTCCGGATCCCCGCGCCTGGAGGGAGGTTCGCATGAGTCAGGTTCCCAGTGTCGAGAAACGTCTCATCACGACCCTGCTCGTGATCGCCGCGATCGCCATCGGCGGTGTCCTCGCGATCCTTCCCTACCGCCTCTATTCCCGCGACATCCAGCAGGCGACGGCGGATGCCCATCGGGTTTCGAGCGTCATCCATGCGGCCCTGAGCCATGCCCTGCTGCGCGACCAGCTCGACCAGGCGTCCCTGACGGATCTCGTCAACCGGATGCAGGGCATCGGAAACGTCGAGGTCCGCCTGCGGAAGCTCGAGGCCGGCGAGATCCATCCGGCCGCGACCACGGGGCGGGGATCCAGCACGCGGGACGACACGGAACTCGTCTACGTTGCTCCCCCGATCACGGATCCGGCGGGCCATACCTGGCTCGTCACGACCGAATTCGATCTCTCGCCGATGAAACGGAAGTCGATCCGGCTGATCACCGACCTCGTGATCGCGGTCGCGATCGGCTCACTGGCTTTCTCGGCGGTGATCTTCCTGCTGATCCGACAGGCCCTGCTCGTTCCCATCCAGGCGGTGACCCGACGGATCAGCGAGATCGCGTCGGGGGAGGCGTCCGGGGAAGAAATCAGGATGCCCGAGTTCAGCAGCGCGGAAATGGCCGCACTCGCCCGGGAAGTCGAGCGCGCCTGCGCGATCCGGCACGCGAACTGACGATGCGATGCACGCTCCCGACATCCGCGCCCGCCCTCACCGGCGGTCCCGACGACCGACGCGGCCCGAGCGGTCGCGACCGACCGACCTCGACCCCGCCCCCCCATCGCTTCAGGGCAGGTCGCTTCGCCTGAAGATCACGTAGCCGATCGCGGCGGCGACGCTTCCGAGGGCGATCGGATAAGCGAGGGCGTATGCGATATAGCCGTCGGTGCCGAACGTATCGAGGATCACGAAGGCCGAGGGACCGAGCAGGACCATGCTCGGATCGAAGAGCATCATGGCCGCGGTCCGAAAGACCTGGAGCGGATTCAGCAGGGCGATCGAAATGGCGATCTCCGGTTCCACCTGTTGCTGGACGATGAGACCGAGCAGGATGATGTCGAGGAAGAGGACCATCACGAGCCAGACGAAGAAAGCGGCCCCCTGGGCCACGTCCGTCGAGCGGGCGACCGTCGAGATCAGCATCGCCAACCCGAGAAAGCACCAGGACAGCGCCGCGAGAAGCGCCGTATAGAACCCGAAGAGACTCCACGGAACGGGAATCTCCTGATGGACGGCCCAGCCCGCCGCTCCGGCCATCGCCAGGAAGACCGGCGCGAAGATCACGACGAAGCGGCCGATCACCTTTCCCCAGAACCAGCCCGACAGCGAGACCGGCAGCGAAAGCAGGTACTCGAAGACGCCGGCTTCGCGATCCCCTGCGAGAGAGCGCACCGTCGTGATCAGCACGAAGATCGGAAGGATCGCCATGCAGATCTGGATATAGGTCACGAGCAGGCGCGACAATCCGAGAAAACCCAGGATCTGCGACTCGGTCAATCCAAAGACGAAGAGCAGGCCGACGAGCCCACCGAACACGATCGAATAGAGTGCGAACCAACGCGATCGCAGTGCTTCGGAGACGTCCAGTCGCGCGACGCGCAGCAGATCGGATCGAAGGATCGGAATCGTCTTCTTCACGGCCACTCCCGGACCGCGCGAAACATCGTCCGACATCTCGAGGTCATGGATTCCCTCAACCATCCGCCGGACTCCCCGGGAACCCGGCCCCGGATCCCGACCCCGCCGGAGCGGCACCCCCCGAGCCACCGGATCGTCGACGCTTCTCCGCAGACGCGATACGGGCCCGAACCTCGGAGAGGGGGATTCCCTGGTCTGCGGTCGCAAACCCATAGTTCATGGGCGTCGGAAAGTCTCCCGCGAATCGCGCCTTTCGACCATCGACCCACTCCTTCCCGGACGGATCGCGTACCCAGACCTCCACCCGGGCCTCCTCGCGAGGGATCAACCCCTGCTCATCCAGCCAGAGCAGCGCGCATCCCAGGTCATCGAAGGCCTTCGTCGTCCGGTCTCCGGGCATCCGGAGCTGGGCCGCATAGCGCCGATCGCTGATCACCATCTGACAATGCTCGCAGGTCTGACGATCCCAATGGATCTCACCCGGTCCCGTGGTCGCCCGCTGCCCGCAAGCCGACAGGACCAGAACGACGATGACGACGAGGAGCATCCCAGCGACCTCACGCTCGCGCTTCCCATCAGGCATCGGGCTGCCCCTCCGCTTCCAGTCGTAGATTCCGGATCAACCCCGAATAGCGTGCCAGAGCCCCCAGGAAGCGAAGCCGGTCCGGGCCTGGCACGCTCCCTTCGAAGCAGAGTCCTTCGGCACGGGTCGTGAATCCCCATTCCGCCAGGATCCGAGCGGCGCTCTCCTCCGACCGGCTCAACTCGAGGTGGCACCAGAGGATCGCATCGAGCGCGCCGGAATCGGCCACGTGATCGTCCAGGCAGATCCGTCCGTGGTCGAGTTCGACGACCCGCTGTACGAGCTGCGCAACCTCGTCCAACCGATGGCTCGAGATCAGCATCGTCGCGTGCTGGCTTCGTTCTCCCAGGAGCTCGAAGAAGATCCTCCGCGCATCCGGGTCGAGATTGGCGGCGGGCTCGTCCATGATCAGCAGGCTCGTGTCCCGTCCGAGCGCGACCGCGATCAGGAGTTTCTGTTTCTGGCCACCGGAGAGCTTCGAGAAGGAATGATTGCGAAGAGCATCGGCGTCCAGCCCGAGACGCTTCGCGACCTCCACCATCCGGCCGGGCTCCGCATCACAGAGCGAAGCAGCGAACTGGATGAGCTGCCCGACGGTCAGACGGAGCGGGGGCGGGAGCTGGGGCACGAAGCCCGTGCGTTTCAGGATGGCCCGTCGATCACTCCGGGGCGACATGCCATCAATCGAGATCCTGCCCTCGAAACCGTATTGCCCGAGAAGGCAACGGATCAGCGTCGTCTTCCCGGCTCCGTTCGCACCGACGAGAGCGACGCGCTGTCTCGAGGGAATCGTGATCGAAAGACCGTCGAGCACGCGCGTCCGCCCGAACGCCTTCGTCACCCGTTCGACTTCGATCATCGGCACCGTCCCGTCGGCAGGATCTTCATAACAGTGAACTCAACCCCTTGAACTTGTAGTCGAGCGACTTCGTCGGACAGACATCGACGCAAAGACCACATCGGGTGCAATCCGGTCCGATGTCGACACGAACATCCTCGGCCCGCCCCTTGATCGTGAGATCGAGGACATGGGGGACTTCGCAGACCTTGCGACACTCCCCTTCGTGCGCGCAGGCCTCGAGCTTGTACTCGACGCGGAAAGGCGCCAGGGCACCCACCAACCCATAGGTCAGACCGATGGGGCAGACGTAGCGACACCAGGACCGCCGCGAATAGACGACCTCGAAGGCGAGCAGCAGGAGCACCCACAAAAGCGCCAGACTCGGCCCGTAGACGACGGCGCGGCTGAGGATCCCGATCGGATTCAGCGTGAGGAAGAGCGTGTGTCCGGTCGCCAGCGCCAACAGGGCAAAGACGATCCAGAGGACCGTTCGGACTCCCCGATGCATGGGATGATCGGAGACGATTCCCCGCTTCGCGAGTTTCAGGTGAAGGATCTCCGCCCATTCCGCCACGAGATGGTAGGGACAGACCCAGGAACAATAGGCCCGTCCGCCCAGAAGACCCCAGATCAACATCACCGTCACCATGCCGATCAGGAGATTGATGGGGATGTGATGCTGGGCCAGGGAAACCAGGATCCCCGAATAGACGTCGGCGAGATGGAAGCCCAGGAACCGGGAAGCCGTGAGTGAACCCTCGACCAGCTGGACATCGAACCAGAAGGACAAGGTAAAGAGGAGATTGATCCCGACGATGACGGCCCAACGGCGGTTCCGCCAGGTATGGACCGATTGTGCCGCGGCGATCTCCTCGATCAACTTCTGGATCTCGACTCCCCGTCCGCGCTTCCGGCCGTGAAGAACCACTGCTGCATCCGTCTTGTGCCGCGGCTTCTGCGGAGCCCGACCGAACATCATCGCGAGATCGTTGACCAGGCTCATCCCATGGCCTCCTCTCCGAAGGGATCCACGACGATGCAGGTCGGCTCTTCCGGACAGACCATTTCACAGACCCCGCAACCGACACAGGCGTCCGCCACGACGGGGGTCATCGCTCCCGGAACATCGGAATCCTCGAGCGCTTCGAGCCGGATGGCGGACTCCCCGATCGGGCACTCGATCACGCACAGGTCGCAGATCTCGCGATCATAGGGATGCTCCGCGACGGGAAGCGCGTTCCAGCGATCGACCTCCTCGTGCCGCAGGCGCCCCCTGAAACCCGGTCCACGCGTCGTCCCGCGAAACCCCTTGCCCAGGCGCGCCCGACAGGCGTCGGGCCGGGCGAGCCGGGCGATCCCGCTATGCACCTCCTCCTTGGAATGGATCTCGTGGGAAAGCGCACCCGTCGGGCATGCGAGGATGCACGAAAGTGCATCACACGAGAAATCGCAGGCCTGGGCGCGTGCATCGATGTAGGGCACGCCGCTGCCCAGCCCCTCGGTGATGTCCGCGAAGGTGATCGCCTGGACCGGACAGACCTGCACGCATTGGCCACATTTGATGCACGCCCCCAGGAAGTGATCCTGATCCTTCGCGCCTGGCGGGCGCAGCCGTGCGTGCGCTCGTCGCACGAGTGGCCACTCCGCGATCGGTTGGAGCAGGACCAGTGCGAAGCCGGTCAGTGCGGACCGAAGCAGCATCCGCCTTCGCTGCTGTTGCCGGCTGAGCCGCCGACGCGGCTTCTTCTTCTGCGGCGCCTTCTTCCCCGGGGCGGAAGCAGCGCGCGATTCGCCGGATTCCGGGTTCTCCGAAGTCATCGTCAGGATCCTCCGACCGGTCCGTCGGGGACGAAACGGGGCTCGTCGTCGCGCAGGATCAACGTGGGTTCCGTGAAGGGTGCCAGGCGGTCGAGCAGGTCGATCATCTCGAAGAGCGGTGATCCGCGGAAAAAAGCGGCGTGTGGCTGGTCGACCCAGAAACGATCGGCATAGGCGTAGAGCTCGTAGGGCCGATCTCCAGTCCCGTCTCCGTCGCGATCGAAACCCCGGTAGTCACCCCAGCGATTCCCGCGCCAGACATGGCTCGTCGCCCCGCCTCCGCCCCGAACCACCACCTGGCTGAAGTTGTCGTCGAAGTCATTGCCTTCGAAGACATTCCCATGCCAGTCGCTATGGAAGACGACGCCGACCGAATTGAACGCGATCCGGTTCCGCACGAATCGGTTCGTGGTATCGGGTTCGTAGGGCGAGATGTCGAGATAGATTCCCGTCGCACAGCGCAGGATCGTATTGCCCTCGAGCAGGACGTCGCTCGATTCCTTGAAGCCGACCCCCATGCTGGTCGCGCCGACACCTTCCGCGATCTCGTTCCGGCGAAGCTCGACGCCGTCACTGTACATCAGGAAGACACCGACCATGTTCCCGATGTAGCGATTCTCCTCGACGATGTTCTTTTCCGAGTACATGAAGTGGAGTGCGTAGCGGCCCCCTGTGACGACGTTCCGCGCGATGACGTTCGCTCCGGAATACCACACCACCATGTCACGGACGTCGCGGATCTCGTTCTCGACGATCTCGTTCTCACGGCTGTACCAGAGCCGGATCCCATCGCCCTTGAGCCCCATCTCGAGGGGCTTCGACCGAATCCGGTTCCGACGGATCAGATTGCCATTCGATTGGCCCAGATCGATGCCGAACAGGCTGTCCTCGATCACGTTGTCTTCGATCCGGTTGCCGTTGCCGCGCACGGACACCCCCGCATCGATCGTGTCGTGGTTCTCGCCCGAGCCACGGATCTCGAGTCCCCGGATCGTGATCCCGTTCCCGCGAATGCGGATCACGGAACCCGCACCCCCGGCGTCGATCACGACCTCACCGCGTCCATCGATCGTGATCGGCTTCGAAACCTCGATCCCCCCCTCGTATCGGCCCGCAGGAGGACGCAAGGTGCCGCCCACGGGCGTCGCGTCCACCAGGGCCTGGAGATCCGCCTCCGCCCGAGCGGAAAGGGCGACCAGGGTCACCAGCATCATGACTGCTCGGAACACGCGATCCATCCAATCCGGTATCCGCTCCGATCGAAGACCGACCTCAATCCCGTCCCTGTTCCTTCAGCTGTTTGCGCCTGATCAGGACGGCCAGGGCGATCACGACCGAAGAAAGAACGGAGAGCGCCATCCCGTAGTGGGGGTACGAGAAGGTGCTGAACTGTGCCACCAGTCCCTCTCCAAGAACGGTCGGCATGAAGGGCTTCACGGTGAAGGCCGCCCAATCCTTCAGATGATGACCGAACCACCAGAGCCAGAAGGCGAAATCCAGGACGAACACGATCGGGGCCACGATCGCCGGAATCGCCAGAAGCCACCAGCCGGGCCCCGAATAGAAGAGCATCGCGACGAGCATCACTCCGAAGGCGATGAAGAGATAGGGAGCGGCGGCGAACTCCAACTGCGCACCCCGTTCGATCGGTTCCATGCCGATGTAGTGATTGATCGTATTCATCTCCTCGACGCAATCGAGCCCCTCCTCGTCCGCGATCTCCGCCCTCTCGGCCCCCACACAGCCGTTCTCGACGCCCGTCCAGTGCATCTCGATCCGGATGCCATCGGGAAAGGTTTCTTTCGGATACTGGACTGCCTTGAGCGAAACCCACCACATCGGGGAGAAATAGGACGCGATCATCAGCGCCAGTCCCACGACCGTGAGTACGCGGAACAAGAGCAACCGCGTCTTCTGCTGTTCATCCATCGTCGTCATCGATGTTCTCCCGGGCGCTCCTGGGACCGCCAGTCACTTCCCCGATCGTTCGGGCCAGGTCAGTCGCGACATGTAGTCGACCACGGCCGCCAGTTGCTCGGGCGTGTACTTCTCGACGACCTTCACCATGTCGGGGTTCGCGTTGCGCCGTTTCTTCTGTGCGATCGCGGTGATCTGCCGCAAGAGGTACTTGTAGTGCTGACCTGCCAGAACGGGATAGAATTTCTCCGCGTTGCCTTCTCCATGCTCCCCGTGACATTTCACGCAATCGCGATCGAAGAGCTTCTTTCCGAGCTCGAGGTCGCCCCCCGGCCCCTTGCCGTTGTCGGTCGGGATCGGGAGCGTCTGGATGTAGGCCGCAACGTCGGCGAGTTCCTGCTGATCGCTCAGGGACATCGCGAAGGGGTACATGATGGGATTGTCCCGGCGGCCCGCACGGATGTCCGCGATCTGCTTGATGATGACGGTCGTATGTTGGCCCGCCAGCTGAGGGAAGGTGCCGTCGGGTCGACCGGCTCCCGACGGGAGATGACAGCCGGAGCAGATCTCGTAGGCCTCTTCCCCGTTCTCGACGTCCCCCTCGAGCGTGAGGGCCTTTTCCTTCTCTCCGCCCTCCATCTTGTTCCACTCGTAGCCCTCGCTCTCGATGCCGGCGGCCTTCGGAGCCACCTGTGCCGTCGCTCCGGCCGCATCGAGACAGAGTCCGCCGACGAGAACCAGCGCCCCCGCGATCCGATTCAGTCTCTTCAGACGATCCATGGTCGATCTCTCCTTCCTGGTTCTTTCATTGGGCCCGCCCGCATCACTGCCGCAGCAACGGACAGAGGCTGCTAGATCCCGTCAACGCTCGAGCTTCGATATGTAGTCCGCCAGCACCTTCATCTCCTCCTCATTCACGAGATGCATGATGCCCCGCATGGCGGCCGTGTTGCCGTTCGCACGCGCACCGCTCTTGATGTCCTTCAGCTGCTGGAGGACGTACTCCGCGTTCTGGCCCGCGATGATCGGATAGAAGGGAAGGATCGGTGTCTTGCCATCCTTCCCGTGACACGTGAAGCATGTCCTCTGGTTGAAGAGGGTTTCCCCGTCCGGCGTCTCTGCAGAGGCGAGGGACGCCGAGAAGACGAGGATCAGGACGAGCGTCGTCGCGATGCGCGTCGGCAGGCGGAATCGTCGTTCATTCGATGCCATCGGCTACCTTCCTTCTCTCTTCGGACCGCGAAGAGACTTCCTGCGAACCGGTTCGGGCGCCGGGAACCGACCTGGCTCCCGGCGCCCGAACGATTCTCGTGCACGAAACTACTTCTTTGCGGCCTTGACGGTCTTCGAGCCGTGCTGCTCGAGATAGGTCTTGGCACGCAGCCCGATGTCCGCCGCCTTGACCTGGTACTGCCACCACTGCCCGGCCCACAAGGTCGCGCTGTGATAGTTGCCCTTGGCCGCCTCCTCCTCGGCCCGCTTCTTGACCTCGTCGATCTTGGCGAGCTGGTCCGTCGCGTCCTGGACGAGCGCGACGACTTCCGGGAAGTCCTTGTAGTTCTGGCTCATGATGAAGCCGACGACGTCATCGATGACCGCCTGGGTCTCCATGTTCGTCTTGATCTGCTTCTCGTAGTCCGCCTTCGTATACTGGTCCTTCGGCATCAGCTTGCCCACCTTGGCCTTGTAGCCCTTGGGCTTCACGAGCAGGTACCCCTCCATCTCGAGGTGCAGGGCCGAGCAGAACTCCGTGCAGTAGTACGGGAAGACCCCGGGCTCGTCTGCCTTGAAGCTGACCGAAGCCGTCTTGCCAGGCTCCCAGGACCCGTTGACGCCGTACTTGCTGATCGTGAAGCCGTGGGTCTGGTCCTCGGCCCGCTCGAGGTTCGTCAGATGGATCGTCACGTCGTCACCCTCTTCGACCTCGATGATCTCGGGGGTGATGTGCGATCGGATCAACGTTCCGAAGACCTCGACCTTCTTGCCCTTGCGGACGATCCGCTCTTCGCCCGCGCGGGTCTTGTAGGGAGAGCGCTCGCCGGTCCGCGTATTCGTGCCGCTCTTGTAGCGGATCCGCGGCTTCAGCAGCTTCGCCTCGATCGCCACCGTGTAGTGGGGCTCGCCGAGGGGCAGCGGCATGTCGTAGAGCAGGGTCATCTTGTTCTTGTCGCCGATGTCGATCAGCTGATGGTTCTGGGGATGCAGAGGACCGACGGGATTGAATCGGTCGATCGCCAGCTTGTTGAGCGCCACCAGGTACTTTCCCCGCGGCTTGACCGTGTCGCCGTGCATGGTCATGAGATGCCCGATGTTGTAATGGATCGGCAGGCGGTCGAGCAGCTTCCCGGTCCGGTAGTTCCATCGTGCCACCATCGAATCGACGTAGAGCGACGTGTAGACCACACCGTCCACCGAATCGAATTGCGAGTGCAGCGGCCCGAGGCCGAGCGCGACCTGGGCATGAAGGACCTTGTTCATGTCGAGGATCGGGAATCCGTAGGGATCCTTTTCGGCCCAATCCTTCGTATCGATCGCCTTCTTGATCTTGTCCCAACTGTAGACGTAGGTATGGCTGTCGAGCTTGCCCGAAATGACCATGTATTTGCCGTCGGGTGAGACATCGACGCCATGCGGGCTCTTGGGCTCGGGAATCAGGACCACGAGGCCTTCGTCGATGGCCACCTTCATCGGGATCACGGTATGGCCGTTGACCTTGATCGCCTTGCGCCCCGCGGCGACCTTCGCCGCCTTCCGCCAGTTGATGACATGAAGATAGTCCGTGTCCTTGGCCGAACAGCCCGCCTCGAAGGGAGGCCGGCCGAGCTCGATCCCGCCGACGTAGCGCTCCGAGCAGAACGAGTTCGTGAAGCTGTACCCGTCACTCGGCCCCTTTCCGAAATCGGACAGATCCTGCGAATAGGGAGGAAGGATGATCGAGAAGGACCTGCTCGGGTCGATCCGGCCCTTCTCCCGATCGAACTTCCAGTAGGTCACGCCGCCACGGTATTCCTCGTTGAAGAGCTCCAGGGGCTTGTACTCGCCCGCCACCGGTGCCGGCAGCTGGGCGGCGTGGATGATGTAGTTCGTGTTCGAATCGACGAACGCGCCACCATGCATGTTCTGGAAGACGGGATTGACGACGATCTGCTTCGTTTCGAAGTCCTCGAGATCGATCACCGCGATCCGGGGATTCGCCTTGTCGTTCACGAAGAGGAACTGACCGTCATAGTCGCCGTTGGTCTCGGACAGGGCGGGATGGTGGACGTCACCCCAGTTCATGTCCTTCCCGTTGATCCTCCCCTGATCGAGAACGGCCTTCGACTCGTCCTCGAATCCGTAGCCCTGCCAGGGCTCCGGGGTGAAGACACCCACGTATTTCAGGATCCGCATCGACGGGATGCCATAGACGATGATGTGGCCGCTCTGGCCTCCCGATGCGAAGGCGATGAACTCGTCCCGGCCCCCGCTCGGCGTGTAGGTCTTGGCCGCGGCCAGTATGTCCTTCTGGGTGAGGCCCCTTCGCTTCATCACCTGCTGCAGATTCTCTGCACTCGCGGTCATGCAAACGAAGGACGCCATCAAGAGCCCCGCCAACAGGGCCATCGAGAATCTCGAGGCCCCGAGTCTCCGTACGCCGAATCTGCGTATCATGTCTTCCCCTCTTTCCTGTCCTGCCTGGGTTGTGAAAACCGGTCGTCGAAATCCACCGACACCCCACCGGCGTCGGTTCGTTTCGCTGCTCCACTTTGCAACGCCCATACCGAGTCGCATCGAACGCCCCCGTCCGGACCCGCCACCAACCGTTGCACCGCAAGACCCGCCTCGATCGCCGCAGCTGATGGTGACTGGACACACCGGAACGTCCGAATCGATCCGAAGAGACGCCCTCAGCCGCGCAGGACGACCCTCGCCACGCGATCCAGACGCCGGACCACAGCAATCGTGGCCGCACCGGGAGGGCCGGCCTTCGTTTGTGACCCGAAGTCCTTTCCGGTCGACATGCCCGCCCTTCGCCCGT
>DRKE01000497.1 GCA_011051925.1 Deltaproteobacteria bacterium | reverse complement strand
TGGATGCGGCCCAGACCACGAAGGAACTCGGATTTGGTGATCGAGAGTTTCATCTGCTCTCTCTTCTGCTGTTCGATTGATTGAGAGGAATGGTAGTAGAGAGTGACAAAGAAACGGACAAAAGCGGTTCAAGATGGCGGAAAACGAAGAGGTTCTACGTTTGGCGGCCTTCCGGATGCGTGGTGCCGCATCGACAAGATGACCGCGGTTGCGGCTGCTTCCTGCTCCTCTGTCGGCAGGGTAACACGCACGAAGGGGATGTGGAGGCTCGGATGGGTGGTCCGCGCGCGGGCGCCAGGGCCTGGCGGCCGGCCTGGTTTCCGGGGAGCTCGGCCCCCCAGGCTGCATTGACAGGATCGGATCGGGCCCTGTAAGCTCCCGCGCTTCCCGACGGCCGGGGCGATCAGGCCGGTCGGCGAGAAAGTTCTCCAGGATGGATTCCTGCCGCGAACCGGCTGCTTCCGGCGATTTCACGGTCGATTCCATGATTTCGATGCAGTTTCCGGCGTGTGCCGGATCGTGGTGGATGGCGCCCGAACGACGCCGGAAACGTCCTGGTCATCCTTGAAGCGAACGAATGACCAACCGAGAGTGAGGATCCGCAGCAATGAAGCGGACATTTCAACCGAGTCGGATCAAGCGCCTGCGGAAGCACGGTTTCCGAGAGCGAATGAAGACGAAAGCGGGACGGGCGATCTTGAAGCGCCGTCGGGCCAAGGGCCGGAAGCGGCTGGCGGCGACCGTCGCGTCGAAGTAGGCGGCCATGTGATCGGGAAGACCGGCGCGTTCCGGCGTTCCGATCGATTGCTCGATTCGCGTGATTTTCGTCGGGTCCTGCGCCAGGGACGTCGGCAAGCCGTCCGGGAGCTGGTCGTCTTCACGGTTCCACGGTCTTCGGCTCGGGCCGGCTCGCCGGGGCCGGAGGGAGCGGATGCGGAGGGTGCCAAAGAGCGGACGAGTCGTCTCGGGTTGACCGTGAGTCGCAAGGTCGGAAACGCTGTGGTCAGGAATCGATTCAAGCGACGCGTTAGAACATGGTTTCGTATGAAACGGGGGGATTTTCCCCAGTCTGTGGATCTGGTCGTGATCGCCAGGCCGGCGGCGGCGGATCTATCGTTCGAAGAGCTGGATGAGCGGTTATCGACCCTTCTCGGAATTTCGGACGATCCGAGCAGACGGGACTAGGATCCCCTAAGGGAAAACGCAAATGCATTCGCATTTATCGCTGTCGCGTTCGAGACCAGCCGCAAGGACCGACACGGTACTGCTTCGTCGGCTCGTTCGCGGGTTCTTCTGGTTCTACCGTTTCGTGATCCACGCTTTCTTCGGACCGACCTGTCGCTTTGAGCCCAGTTGTTCCCACTTCGCCGAAGAGTCGATCGCCCGTCATGGTCTGCTGCGCGGCAGTTGGCTCGGCCTCCGCCGGATCCTCCGCTGTCATCCCTTCCATCCGGGCGGCTACGACCCCGTTCCCTAGGAAAGATTCATCGTCTTGGATCGAAATACCCTTCTTGCATTCGCGCTCTCGATGCTCGTGTTCATCGGCTATGTCAGCTACCAGGAGCAGAGGCGTTCGGAGATGCTGGCCGAGGCGGAACGCCAGGCGCGGCAGTTGGCGACGGAAGAAGGGATCTCGGCAGACGCGGCCGTCGAGGGGCAGGTTGTCGCCGAGGGCGGCGAACCGGACCGCGCTTCTCCTCCATCAGGTGATGCCAGGGAGGTCGCAAAAGCGGACGCAGAGGCGACCGTGGGCGAAGCGGCGGCGTCCGCCGAAGAGTCGGCAACGGGCTTCATTCCCCGACACGAGACGACGTTGCGAAACGATCGGATCGTCGCCGTGATCTCGAATGCGCCAGCGATGATCGAAAGCTGGAAGCTTCTCGATTTCATGGAATACGTGCCCGAGGGAGAGATCCCGATCGATCTTGTCGAAGATGGCTTTCCTGTCCTGGTGACGAGCGTCAAGGGTGTTCCGGGAGCGGATTTCACGACGGCGAATTTCGAGGTCGTTTCGGAAAGCGAACGGGCGGTGACCCAGGTGGCGCGGAATGCGTCGGGCAGGCTGACGCGGACGCTTCGGATCGACGAGAGTGGCTATGGCTTCGATCTGGAACTCGAGTTCGAAAGCCGCTGGCGCGATGGGGTCGATGCCAGCTTCGATCTCCGGTGGCCCGCGGCCGTATCCGAGCGGGAGGATTTCAAGCAGATCTCGCTGATCGCGTACAGCGAGGATGAAGGGGTGACCCGCTCCGCGGTTCCGGGTGTGGGCCAGCCGGGCATCTTCGGCTTCGGGGGGGCGAAGGACGGGATCGAGCGCGTCGAAGGGCCTGTCCGGTGGGCCGGCTTCGATATCCAGTATTTCGTCGGTGTGGTGATCGATCCTGCGGAGATTCCGCGGTTGAACGTCGTGTTCGAGGCGATCGAGCCGCGGAAGAGTGCCGAAGCGGAGATGACGCTACCGAGTGTGTCCCTGGGTTCGGGGGCAGTGGCCAGCGAATCGCTTCGCGGGTTCTTCGGTCCGAAGGCCCCCGAGGCCCTGGCAACGGCGAATCACGGCCTGGCGCATTCCGTCAATCGCGGCTGGAGCTGGCTCGAACCGTTGACGCGGCTTTTCGAGATCGCGCTCGATTGGCTCTACGCGCTGGTCCCGAATTACGGCGTTGCAATCATCCTGTTGACGATCCTGGTCCGGATCTTCACCGCTCCGCTGATGGCGAAACAAATGCGGTCCTCCGAAAGAATGCGGGCGCTCCAACCGCAGTTGGCCGAGTTGAAGGAGCGCTACAAGGACGATCCACGAAAGCAGTCGGAAGAGACGATGAAGCTCTACCGCCAGGAGGGGGTCAATCCGATCAGTGGCTGCCTTCCCCTGCTCTTCCAGTTTCCCGTGTTGATCGGTCTTTTCTATTCGCTGCGCAGCTCGATTGCGCTGCGACATGCGCCCTTCGCTCTGTGGATCACGGACCTGTCCCAACCGGCGACATTGTTCGTGTTGCCGGGTGTCGATCTTCCCGTACGCATCCTGCCCTTGATCATGGCAGGCAGCATGTACGTTCAACAGAAGATGACACCGACCACGGGGATGGATCCCGCGCAGGCGCGGATGATGCAGATCATGATGCCTGGGATGATGCTGCTCTTTTCCTATACCTTTCCTTCCGGGCTGGTTCTCTATTGGACGGTCAGCAACCTGCTAGGGATCGCCCAGCAGATCTGGATCCGGAAGCACACCGAGGCGGCGAGCTGAAAGCCGAATGGCGGCGATCGAGAAAGCCCGAACGAGATCGAGAGAGAGACGAAAGACATGTACGACGCGCGCGAAGAACCGAACGAATTTGTAGGAGAGGATCTGGCCGAGGCCCGGGCCAAAGCGGCGAAGTTCTTCGGAACGGATGAATCGGAGTTGAAGATCGTCGTTCCCAAGGAAGGGGAGATCTACGGACTGGGCGGACGAACGGTGATCGTGGCTGTCCCCAAGGGGATCTCGGTACGTCGAGGCGGCTCGGGAGGGGGCCATGGCCGGCGGGATGAAGGCCGCCGCGAATCGAGAGAAGGAAAGCGGGATTCCCGAGGGGATTTCGGACGTGGTACTCGGGGGGGGCGGAACGACCGGGGCGCGCGAAACGAGAATCGCGGCGGCCGCGGGGCCCGAGGTCGTTCGTCTTCTGATCGCGGTGGTGCAAGGGAAGATCGTCCGGATTCCCCGAGGGAGACGATTACACGCGAGCCGCGAAAAGCTGTCCACGATTCGAAGGGAAAGGCCGTTGGTACACTCGGTCCGGTCGGTGAGTTTCTGCTGGGCGCGATCGAGCTGATGAAGCTTGGGTCCTTCGAGATCTCCGAGGCGTCGGAGGGGGACTATCTGATCTTCCAGGTCCGGGGTCCTGCAGCCGACGCTCTTCAGGCGGGGGACGGGCGAGCAACAGATGCCCTACAGCTGATCGCAAACCAGGTCTCGATGCGTCAGAGCGAAGATTCCCCTCGAGTCGTGGTCGATGTCGAGGGTGGCGGCGAAGAGCGAGAGGAGACGCTGACCAGACTGGCCGAGCGAGCGGCGAAGCGTGCCCGCGACACGGGACGGTCCATTGCACTGGATCCGATGAACTCGAGGGATCGTCGGTCTATCCATGTGACCCTTCGAGATGAAGAGGGTGTTGCGACCAT
>DRKE01000496.1 GCA_011051925.1 Deltaproteobacteria bacterium | reverse complement strand
TGGTGACGTCCGATACCGAGTTGGCGCGCCGCCTCTCGAGCCTGCGCATGCACGGGGAGACCCGGCCCGGCCTCCATGACGAGATCGGAATCAACTCCAGACTGGATGCGCTCCAGGCCGTTGCGCTCAGCATCAAGCTGAGACGACTCGACGAGTGGACCCATGCCCGTCGGCGACTCGCGAGACGCTACGATGAACTCTTCCTGGATCTCGGTGCCACGACGGCGAGCACCGATCCCGAGCGCCCCCTGTCGGAAGCAGGACTGCCCCTGGCGATCCCGGCATCGGTTCCGGCACCGGGACGGCATACCTATCACCAGTACGTCATCCGGGTCCCCGCGGATCGCCGCAATGCCCTGGCCGAAGCGCTTCGGACGGAAGGCATCGCGAGCGCCGTCTTCTACGAACGGGGGCTCCACCAACAACCCCCATTCTCCGCTCATGCCCCACCCGAAGGTCTGGACGCGACCGAACGGGCATGCCGGGAAACCCTGGCCCTCCCCATCTTTCCCGAACTCGGAGAAGACCGGGTCGAGCGCGTCGTGTCGGCCGTCGCCCGATTCCTGCTCGACTGAGCACGCGCCCCGGAACGGCCCGGCCGCTCGATTCGACCCTCATCGGGTCCGGGGACCGTCCTCGGTCGACAGACCCGACCGATCGGGCACCGCCGCCCGTTGCCGACTCATGGGCGCCGGAAGAGCGTCATGAAGAGGATGCGGATGTCCAACCAGAATGACCATTGCTGGATGTAGTAGAGGTCGTGTTCCACACGCTGGTGGATCGACGTATCCCCGCGCCAGCCGTGGACCTGTGCCCAACCCGTCATGCCCGCGCGCACCTTGTGGCGCAGCATGTAGCCCGGCACCTCGTGCCGGAATCCATCGATGTACGCCGGCCTTTCCGGGCGCGGCCCCACGAGGCTCATCTCCCCTTTCAGGACGTTCAGCAGCTGGGGCAGCTCGTCGAGATTCCCTTTTCGCAACCAGCGTCCGAGCCGGGTCCGCCGCGGATCCCCGGGTCGTGTCCAGCCCGGGCCACCCGCCTCGGCGTCCTGCTTCATCGAACGGAATTTCAGCATCTGGAAGATCCGTCCGTCGTGCCCCATCCGGGCCTGGCGGTAGAGGATCGGACGACCCGAAGTGACCAGGATCGCCAGCGCGATCAATCCCATCAGCGGAGCCAGGGCGACCAGCGCGATCGAGGAGCCGATGAGATCGAAGGCCCGCTTTGCCAGCGCCCCCCACCCGACCATCGCCGTCTCCTGGAAGCCGATCAGCGGAAGCCCATCGAGACTCTCGATGCTGCTGCGCAGACCGAAATCATGCAGCAGATCGGGGACCACCTTCACGTTCACGATCTCGCCCTCGAGCTCGGCCATCACCTTCTCGAAGCGCTCGTGTTCGTCGCGCGAGAGCGCGATGATGAGCTGGTCCACGCGATGCTTTTCGAGAAGGGCCTTGAGGTCGGTCGTCCTGCCGATCACGGGAACCCCGGAGACCTCACCGCCGAACGCGCCCTCCGCGACGACCCCGATCATCCGCAGCCCCGCGTCCGGCCGGCCGTGGATCCGCTCGATCACCGATTCGGCGAGCGGTCCCGAACCGACCACCAGCACGTACCGCAGATTGAATCCATGCCGCCGGGCCCGACGCAGCCCCCACCGGATCGAGGATCGGAGACCGATCACCCCGACCGGAGCCAGGACCGCGAAGAAGGCGATCACCAGCCGCGAATAGAAATAGCTGCGCAGGAAGAAGGTCAGGGCGGCCAGGACCAGGACGCCGAATGACGTGGCGCGAACGATCGCGCCGGCTTCACCGAGCGGGGAGTCCATCCGTCGGGCTTCATAGAGGCCATGGGTCTGGAAGAGACCGAGATGGAGGGGCAGGATCACCGCCAGTGGATAGACGTAGTCCAGCATCGGAGGCACGCCGAGAGGCACCGGCAACCCCGACTCGAATCGCAACCCATAGGCGCCCAGCCAGGCCACCGCAACGACCGCGAGATCCGCCACGCCAAGAAGCGTCCGGAAGACCTCGCTGTATCTGTAGAGCATCCCCTCGCCCCCTCCTCGCAGACGGGAGGGTGCCAGATCCGGACTCAGCTCGCCGGTTCCGGATCGACCGACAGGACCCAGACCCGACGACCTGCGGCCTCCTCGGAATGGACCCGATGGAGATCCGAGCCGATCGCCTCGGAAAGTCCCCGATGATGTCCCAGTTTTCCGCTGTCGATGATGATCCAGCGGGCGTTGCGGCGGCGCAGGGATTCGACGAGTCGTCCGTCGGCCCCCGATGGCAGGGGAACGAAGGGCGCTTTCGCGTAGTAGCCGATCCGGAGCTTCTGCCCCGCCACGGCTCCACTGCCAGCGTGTTCACGAGCCAGCCATTCCGCGGCAGCGCGAACGGGTGCCCGATCCGGTCGCCGGAGCCGCAGATCCCGGGGTCCCCAGGCGAGGACGAGGACGATCACCAGCCATGTGATCCGGCCGCGTGGACCGCCGAGCCAGGCGCCCGCCCGCGCCGGAATCCGGTCCGCCAGGACGAGACAGAAGGCCCGCCATCCGAGCGCCGAGAATCCCAACAAGGGGAGCCACACGGCCAGGGCGTGACGTCGGCTCACATAGCCGGCTCCCCAGACGAGCAGCGTGAGCAGCGCGCCGTGAAGCGTGATCGACAGACCGAGCGCCCCCTCTCGCGCGATCCGCCGATCCGCACGCGTCAGCCACAGCCCGACCAGCGCGAATCCCAGCAGCTCGAACCGGAAGGCGGCAAGCGACGTGGCCCACGAGCGGAGGATCGCCGCGACGAGACCGCCGGGAC
>DRKE01000495.1 GCA_011051925.1 Deltaproteobacteria bacterium | reverse complement strand
GCACCCGATCGTGTTCGATCGAGCGGCGCAGGATCGCTGAAAGCGCGTCTCTTCCCGAGTCGGGATCGTCCATCGCGATGGACTCTAGCAGGCCGTCGCAGAACGCCGGACCGGATCTTCGCGCCACCTCCCGTTGGCCGAGGCCAGGGGTGGGCGTATCCTTCCATGCCCCGCGGCTCCCGTCACACCGCGCGTGCGCTGCGGGAGGAAGAAGGGCGAAACCGCGACGTCCGCGGGGGCCATTCGTCCGAGCGCGGTCCCGCGTGCGGTCGCGACCGGCTCGAGTGAGGCGTGATGAAACGAAACCCGAAACCGACCCCGATCGCCTTCCGGATACGGCCGGCCCATGCCGTCCGGGCTTCGGTCGGGTCGCCTCGGAACGTCCCCGGTCTCCTCGGCGTCGGGATGCGTCGCGGATGCAGGGGCGATCAGCGTCCGGTCGGATGACGAACGAGCTTCCGGAATCCGCGCGGATCGTCATCATCGGCGGTGGAATCGTCGGCGCCAGCATCGCCTACCATCTCGCGGCCCGGGGCGAGCGGGAGGTCCTGCTGCTCGAGCGCGATCGTGCGACGTCGGGGACGACATGGCACGCCGCCGGCCTCGTCGCCCAGCTCCGTGCGACCGAGAACCTGACTCGCTTGTCGCGTTACAGCCTTTCGCTCTACCAGCGCCTGGAGCGGGAGACCGGCCAGGCGACGGGTTTCCGCGCGCCCGGGGCGATTTCGTTGGCCACGACGGACGAACGTTTCACGGAACTCCGGAGAACCGCCTCGATGGCGCGTCATCTGGGCGTCGACGCCCATGTGATCCTGCCTTCCGAGATCCGTGCGCTCTGGCCGGCCGTCGAGACCGACGACGTGGTGGGGGCGATCCACCTGCCCGACGATGCGATGGTCAGCCCCGTGGACGTGACGAACGCGCTTCTGGCGGGCGCCCGTGAGGCGGGTGTCGGGATCCGGTCGCGGGCGCCGGTTTCGGGGTTGCTGGTCCGAAAGGGGCGTGTCGCGGGCGTGCGCTGTGACGCGGAAGAGATCCGCGCGGAGATCGTCGTGCTCGCCGCTGGAATGTGGTCGCGTCAACTGGTGGCCGAGCATGGCATCACGATCCCGCTGCATGCGGCAGAACACTATTATGCGATCACGGAGGCGATCGACGACCTGCCCGAGACGACGCCGATCCTGCGCGATCCGGACCGCAACGCGTATTTCAAGGAGGATGCGCGACGACTGCTCGTGGGTCTTTTCGAACGGGTCGCCCGACCGTGGCCACCGGGTCCGTTGCCCACACGGATCCCCGACGCTTCCTTCATCGAGATCGAGGCGGATCTCGATCACGTGTCGCCCCTGCTGGACCGTGCCTTCGATCGGCTGCCGGCGCTGCGTGAAGTGCCGCTCCGGCAGATCTTCTGCGGCCCCGAGAGCTTCACGCCCGACGATCAGTTCCTGCTGGGTGAAACACCGGAGGTCGCCGGTCTCTTCGTCGCGGCCGGCTTCAACTCGATCGGAATCCAGGCGGCCGGTGGCGTGGGCTGGGTCCTGGCGGATTGGATTCTCGACGGTGCGCCGCCGATGGATCTCTGGGAGGTCGACATCCGGCGTTTCGAACCCTTTGCCGGTCGCGAAGACTATCTTCGTCGACGCACGGTCGAGACGCTCGGTCTGCTCTATGAAATCCACTGGCCCTTCCGTCAGCCCGAGACCGCCCGCAATGTCCGACAATCGCCCCTTCATGATCGGCTGGCTCGACGAGGGGCCTGTTTCGGTGTCCTGGCCGGCTGGGAACGACCTCTCTGGTTCGCCCGGCCGGGCGAGGCGCCGGTCGAGGAGCCGACCTTCGGACGATCCAATGCCTTCGAGCCCATCGGAGAAGAACATCGGGCGACCCGCGAGGCGATCGGCCTCTACGACCAGTCGAGCTATGCCGAGTTCCTGCTCGAAGGGCCCGATGCCCTCGAGGTGATCGATCGGGTGAGTGCGAACCGGATGGATGTCGAGCCCGGTCGCGTCGTCTATACGCAATGGCTGAACTCACGGGGTGGAATCGAAGCGGATCTCACGGTGACGCGCCTCGACCAGGATCGTTTCTGGATCGTGACGGCGCCGGCGACGCGCCGCCGCGATCATCACCACCTCGCTCGTGCGATCGGCTCGGCCCGCGCCAGGCTCGTCGACGAAAGCGATGACTGGGCGGCTCTCGGGCTGATGGGTCCGCGATCCCGTTCCCTGCTCGAGGAGGTCGCGGGCGAAAGGCTTCCCGACGAGGATTTCCCGTTCTCGACCGCTCGCGATCTGTCGATCGGGGGAATGGCGGTGCGCGCGCTTCGTCTGACCTACGTCGGGGAACTCGGCTGGGAGCTCCATGTCGCCGTCGGAGACGCCGGGGACCTCTTCGACGTGCTCCTGCGCGCGGGGGCGCGCTGGGGCATCCGTCCTTGCGGGTTTCGTGCGATGCAGTCCTGTCGGATCGAGAAGGGCTACCGCCATTGGGGGCATGACATCGGCCCCGACGACGATCCGCTGGTGGCCGGACTCGCTTTCGCGGTGGCCTGGGACAAATCGGCGGATTTCGTCGGGCGGGCAGCCGTCGAGGAAGCGCGGCAGCGGCCTCTCGAGCGTCGGCTCTTGCATTTCGCGATCGACGACGAGGCGGCGATGCTCCACGGGGAGGAGCCGATCTACCGCAATGGCGAGAGGATGGGACTCATCACGTCCGGCGCCTGGGGATACTCCCTGGGTGCTGCCATCGGGCTCGGGTACGCCCGACGCACCGGAGGTGGACTGGATGCGGACTGGATTCGCGAGGGGACCTGGGAAATCGAGATCGCCGGTCGTCGCTTTCCTGCGCGCGCGTCCTTGCGGGCCTTCCATGACCCGGGGACGAAGCGCCCGCGCAGCTGAGCGGGCGCAGCGCCGAGGGCGGGGGGGCATGCCGCCCGCCCGCCGGGACTTCGATCGCGGGGATCCGTCACCGCCGTGCAGACGCTTTTGCAACCTCCGGGGACTTCATCGCTTTCCGGGGATTTGCGCTCAAGCTGCCGGTCGCTTGCGACGATAGCGGGAGGGTCAGGTCAATCACGGAGGCAAGTCGTACGCATGGCGATCAGCGGATTCGGGCGGGGAAAGACGGGAGTTCCATCGGGGACATCGATGCCGGCTGCGGGCGGCAGTCCGAGCACGAGCGGTGGCGGCGCTTTGGGCAATCTGACCGCCTTCATCGATCAGGGATCGGAGTTCGAGGGCAAGCTGTCCTTCAAGGACACCGTACGGATCGACGGGACCTTTTCGGGCGAGATCTCGAGCGACAACACGCTGATCGTCGGGGAATCGGGTCAGATCATGGCCACGATCAACTCCGTCCGCGTCGTGATCAGTGGACTCGTCGAGGGCGATATCCATGCAGAGGAGCAGATCGTGCTCCACAAGACCGCCGTCGTGAACGGGAACCTCAATGCGCCGGCCATCTCGATGGAGGAGGGGGCCCAGCTGAACGGCGCGGTGCGCATGGGACGCAGCGCCGGCTCGGGACAGGCGGGGCCGCCGAACGGTCAGACAGGCGGGTCGGCCAAGGCTCCGGCGACATCGAACGGAAAAACCGGATCGGGACAGAAGGGGTCGGCGAGCTGAGCGAAGCCGCTCCGGAGGATCCGCCCCGGAAGGGGAACACGTTTCGGGCTTGACCCGAATGGACTTGGGGGGCCGGCCCCGTTCTTCGTGTACAGCACACGAGGGGCGGGGCCATTCCCGTTCGGTCGTTCGGGATCGTCGCGCGGACGCTTTCATGGCGGCTTCGGGTTCGGATTCGGGACCGTTTCGGATCGCGGCTCAGGACGGCTCCGTGGAATCGCTCGCGACGGCGATGATCGCGCGGATGCCCCGGATCGCTTTCTTGAGGGGTTCTTCGATTCCGACGCGCAGCGTGGCGAGCTGCGCCGGGCAATCCGTGCAGGTGCCCTGCATCGCCACACGCAGGGTGCCGTCCCGCTCGATCGAGATCAGCTCGATGTTTCCGCCGTCGGCCACGAGTGCCGGACGAACCCGATCAAGCCACGCCTCGACGACTTCTCGAGACGGAGGAGGATCATCCCAGGCAGGTTCCATCCGGGTTGGATCGGCCGATCGACCCGGGAAGTTGAATCCCTCGTCATCCCCGGGATCCCCGGAGACCGCGGGCCGGAGCCGGCTGGGGGCTGCTCGTCTGCTGTCCCGGCTCGTGGTCTAGACGTGGTCTAGAGAGGGCGTTGGAGACGCCAGATCTCGATCCCCTCGCCGTTCCACCAGGCGACTTCGGCGGCACCATCCCGTTCGAGGTCGAGGGTCGCGACGAGTTCCAGGCCCTCGGCCGGGCGGTCGGGTCCCGGAGTCCATTCGAATCGGGTCGCCGTCCCATCGGGCACGGATCGGGCCAGCCAGAGTCGTCCATCGGGTGCGCGGAAGAGGAGATCGTCGCGGCCGTTGCCGTCGAGATCCGCCGCCGTCAGCAGTTCCGCGGCGTCGAGGGCCGGCACCTCGCCGACGGGGTCCCCCGTGCTGGCCAGGATCCCATCCGACATGGTCTCGGAGACCGTGTGCCATTCGGGATCCCAGAGCGGCATGCCCGGGCGGCCGAGCCGATAGTGCCCGTCCGCCTGTCGCCAGAGGAGTTCGCTCCGGCCGTCGCCGTCGAAATCGCCGTGTCCCGCGAGTCGGTCGCCGTCCATGGCTGCCATGGCGTCGATGATCGGACCGGTCGGGTCGGGGCCCGCGCCGACGGGGCTTTCGAGGTCTTTTCCGTCGAGAAGCCAGACCCTTCCGTCACTCGTGTCTTCGATCAACCAGTCCCCCCGGCCATCCCCATCGAAGTCGGCCAGGCCGACGAATCGTTCGGTCGCGCGCAGGCGGAGGACTTCGTCGAGGGTCGTGCCCGGATCACCGGCTTCGACGAGTCGCGACCCCGACGAAACGAAGAGCTGGCCCGCCGCGTCGAGCCAGACCAGTTCGCGCAATCCGTCGCCGTCGGACTCCCCGGATCCCACCAGGCTGACGCCGGCACGAACCTGTTCATCGACGCGAGCCTGGAGCCATCGGTCCGCTTCGGAGGAGAGCGCCCGGTAGGGGAAGCGGGGATCGGCACCGAGCAGCCGTTCGCGGATCGATGCGCTGAGGGCCGGAACCGCGTCGGGGGGCGTGGCTTCCGTCGGGGCGTCCCGATCGACGAGCTCGTCCGGGGTCACTTCTCCCGTGCCCGTGGCCGTATTCTCGGCGTCGTCGCTCGTCGTGGTCGCTCGGGACGGGCCGCCCGCCAGATCCATCGCTCCGGGCGCGGCCAGCGGGGCTTCGACCGCCGCGACGGCAGCGACGGCACCATGGAAACGCACGGGGGGCGAGGGCGGAGAGGCCGTGCTCAGGTTTCCGGGCAATCCCTGGGCGACGACGAGGATGCGGACGCTGTCGCCGGGTTCCCCTTCGATCTGGACCCGGGGTTCGCTCACGAAGGTGGCGAAACGGAAGCCGGATTCGCCCCGGGACTCGAAAACCAGATAGCCACTGACCTGGCCGACCGAGGGCTCCCAGGCCAGCATCGCGGTGGTCTGACCCGGTGGCAGGTCGACGGGCTCCGTCGCGAGGAGGGATTTCTCTTCCGAAACGGCATTCCGGCCGGCCCCTCCCCCCGAACCGTCACAGCCGATCGCGAGCAGGACCAGGACGCTCAACGTTCCCAGCGCGATACGACGACGCACGCGCATCGGGCGACGGCGCAGACTGGAGGATGGATGGTGCGGAGGTTTTAGTTGGATCGACACGGGCCCCCCTCGTGGCCCACGTTCCAAGTCTTCACATGACGTGACTGGCGCGACGCAGCGTTGACAGAACGAAATGGAGCGGGATCCGAATGGACCGATCCCGTCCGACTCCCCGGAAAATCGGAAAAGCGCTCCGTCGTCGAAGTGACGAATATCACAGAATGAAGGAAATGCGTTCGCGAACGTCAAGAATCCGTCGGTTCGTGGCGATCGTCGCGGATTCGGCGGTGGAAAGGGCCGGCGGATCGGGTGGGCGATTGAGCTTGGCGGACGGTGGGGGTAGGCTCCGACCGGAAATGGCCCCCATGAAGATCACCCTGAAGCTCTTCGGATCGCTTCGCGAAGCCGCGGGTGCTTCGAGCCTGCCGCTGGAACTCGCCGAGGGCACGACCGTCGCGGAATTGCGAACGTGGCTGTCGGAGCGGAATCCCCACGCTGAGAAGCTCGGAGATCGTCTCGCCGTGTCGGTCAATCTCGAGATCGCCGAGCCGGATACCATTCTACGCGACGGAGATGAAGTGGCCTTCCTGCCACCGGTGGCCGGGGGCGATGGGGCCGCTCCCGCGAGGCGCTGCACGATCTCCGATGATCCCCTCGACGAAGCCGAGGTCGTCGGGCGCGTCGACGGACCCGATGCCGGCGGGATCGTTTCCTTCGTCGGGAACGTCCGGAATCATGCCCGCGGTCACGAGATCGAATACCTCGAGTACGAAGCCTATCCCGAGATGGCGGAGCGCGAGATGGAGAAGATCGCGGAGGAGGCCGCAGCGGCCTGGCCCGGCACCCGGGTCGCGATCGCCCATCGCGTGGGCCGGCTCGAGATCGGCGAGGCCGCCGTCGTCGTGGTGGCGGCGTCGGCCCATCGGGACGAGGCCTTCCGGGCCTGTCGTTTCGCGATCGACAGGCTGAAGGAACGCGTGCCGATCTGGAAGCGGGAGGTCGCCCGGGATGGCGCCTATTGGGTCGACGACCATGCCTGAGGCCGAGGGCATGGGGGATCCGTTGCGGGTCCGGGCCGAATGGGGCCGGTGGTGAAGGGGGCATCCGACGCCTCGCCCGCCGACCGCGGGCATCATCATCGCCGCGCGGCGCCCGAGCGGACGCCGACCCTCGTCGTGACGGTCAGCGATTCCCGGACCCTCGAGACCGACACGGGGGGCGCGTTGGTCGAAGCGCTCTTGCAGGCCGCGGGCCAGACGGTGGTCGGACGACGGATCATTCCCGACGAACCGGAGGCGATCCGCGCCGCGCTCGATCGGGCCATCGAGGATTCCGGAACGCGCGCGGTGATCTTCACGGGTGGGACGGGGATCGCGCCGCGGGACGTCACGCCCGACACGATCGCGCCGGAACTCGATCGGCTCGTGCCGGGCTTCGGAGAGCTTTTCCGGATGTTGTCCTACGAGGACATCGGCTCGGCCGCGTTGCTTTCCCGCGCTCTCGCGGGGCTCAAGCGGGGAAGGATCGTCTTCGTGATTCCGGGCTCGCGCGGGGCCGTCCGGCTGGCGATGGAGAAGCTGATCCTGCCCGAACTCGGGCATCTGGCCGGTGAAGCAGTCAAGACGCGATAGACCCGCAGGACTGCTGCGGGTGTCATCCCGGAAGGGCTGGATGTCGCGATCGATCGAGCGGGTCAAGCGCGTCCCGGCACGGGCCGATGAGTCCCGTATGGGAACTCGGCAGCCAGGCGCGCGGACCTGCGTATTCGCGTCGGGCGGTCTGATCGCCGCGTTCCTCGTTTCGGCCATCCCGGCGGGCGACGCCCGGGGCGAGATCCGGTTCTGGGTCGACGACGCTGGCCTCACCCATTTCAGCAACGATGAGAACGCCATGCCCGACGATGCCCGGGCGGTCGATGCGGAGGGGCTCGAGCCGATCCGTTCGGTCTGGGATTCGGACATCACGGGCCCCCCGATTCCCTCGCTCGCGGGCGATTCGAGTTCGGGGGACGATCGCGTCCGCCGACTGCTTCGCGGCGCCCTGGCCGATCTCGAACGCGGCGAACTCGCCCGAGCCGACTCGACGTTGCGGGGGGTGCTGCGTCTCGATCCGCGGCGCCCCGAAGCCCATTGGTACCTGGCCTCCCTGGCGCGCGGGCGCGGGCGATTCGCCAGCGCCGAGCGCCACCTCCGCCGTTTCCTCGAGTCCGCGGGCCCCGGGTTCGCGGCGTGGCGGGAGAAGGCGGCCCGGAGGCTCGTCGCGCTCGAGGACGAACGCTCGCTCGCCGATCCCGACACGCTCGACGGCCCGCTTCGGCTCGAGCTGGTTCGCGACGATCATTTCCGGGTGCAGGTCGACCGCCGTCTCGGCGAGGTCTCGGCCGATTATGCCGCCCGGGTGCTGGGCTTCCTGGGAGAAGCGCGCGAACAGGTCTCCCGCTCGATCGGCGTGGCGCCCCTCGAGCCGCTCGGCGTCGTCCTCTACGGCCGAGCGGCCTACGTGCGGGCGCATGCCCACCGTTTCTCCTTCCAGACGATCGGGTTCTTCGACGGGCGGATCCATGTCGCCTCACCGGCGCATCCCAGCGAAACCCTGCGCGGCATCCTCTTCCACGAATACACCCATGCCGTCTTTCGCGAGGTGACGGGCGGCGATCGTCCGTACTGGCTGAACGAGGGGCTGGCGGAGCGGATCGAAAGACAGTCGCGAGGCCTGCCGGCGTCGACCCGGACCGAGCGGGCGGCGATGCGCGCCCGCCTCGAAACGGGTGCCTGGATTCCGCTCCGATCGATCGCGCGGAGTTTCGCGGGGCTCAGCGACGAGCGCGCGCGGGACGCCTATCTCGAATCGGTCGTGACCGTGGGTTTCATCCATTCGCGAACGAGCGTCGAAGAGCGTCGACGCATGCTCGAATCGATCGGGCGGGGGATCTCCATCGATCAGGCCCTGTACGAGATCCTGGGCTTCGACACGGAAGGACTCGATCGGGCCGTCCAGGCGGAGCTTCGGCGTGAATTCCCGGAATGGGCCGAACTCGGGGGGGGCGTCAGTTCGCCCTGACCCGCTCGTACTTCACGGAATCGCCGATCCGCCAGCCCAGCGCCGTGGCGGTTCCAGCGGGCACTTCGAGTACGGCATCGGCGAGTTCCCGGGGACGCAGGGTCGGGCCGTTGCCACCCTCTTCGAAGGGCACGTTCAGATCGAGATCGATGATGTGGTCGTCTCTCAGCCAGATGATGTCGATCGGAAAACGCATGCCCTTCATCCAGAAGGCGTAGAAACCAGGATTCGCGTATTCGAAGTACATGCCGTGATTCCAGGCCAGGCTGTCGCGTTCGCCGAGCCCGAGGCGCTGCTCTTCCGGGGTGTCGGCGACTTCGAGCCAGACCCGCTGCCCCCGGATCTCGATCCACGCCTCGGGTTGCTCGTCCGAGGGCAGGTGGCAGGCACTCGCCAGGACGGCGACGGCCCACGTCGAGACGAGGGTGAGGCCCGACCGTCCGCGGCTGCCCTGCAGCGCCCTCCCGGATTCCGCCCCGCTCGTCGGGATCCTCGCGCGACCGACCCGTGTCATTGCCCGGGACCGTAGGCCTCGAAATCGACCAGGTTCTCCTCCATGTAGGTCCGGAGGCGTTTGATCAGTTTGGCTTCGAGCTGACGGACCCGCTCGCGCGAGACACCGAACTCCTCGCCGAGCTGGGCGAGCGTCCGGGGCTCCTCCGCCAGGATCCGTTCATTCAGGATCGTCAGATCCCGTTCGTTCAGGGCGTCGGCGAACTCCGAGATCTTCTCCAGGAACACCTCGCGGAGTTCGCTCGCGCCATAGGCGGCTTCGGAGCTCTGGCCCGGCGCGGCCATCCGGTCGCCCCAGGTCGCGCCGTCGCTTTCGTCGCTGCGAAGGGGCGCATCGAAGGAGAGATCCGGGCGCGAGAGCCGTGACTCCATGTCGATGACGTCGTCCTCCGAGACGTCGAGTCGCTCGGCCAGCAGTTTCGGCTCGACCTCGTAGCCCTGGCGCTCGAGTTCGCGCTTCTCCTTGTTGAGTCGGAAGAAGAGCTTGCGCGAGGCCCGGGTCGTTCCGAGTCGGACGCTGCGCATGTTGTCGAGGATGTATTTCAGGATGTAGGCGCGGATCCAATAGACGGCATAGGACGAGAGCTTGACGCCCTGATAGGGATCGAAGCGCTGGACGGCTTCCATCAGCCCGACGTTCCCCTCCTGGATCAGATCGAGGGTATTGGTCCAGGCCCGGCG
>DRKE01000494.1 GCA_011051925.1 Deltaproteobacteria bacterium | reverse complement strand
CGCCATGGCGCGAGCCGGATCGATCAGGCCGCGCAGACGAAGTGGATGCCCTCACGGAATCCGAGTCCGGTCAGCGTCGTGCGGATCTCGCTACGCGGCCCGAGTCCCGCGACCGAAACCACGAGGCGGTCCGATCTCCATGAGGTCAAGGCCGACGGAGGAACGACCGGCGCCCCGGCGATCGTGTTCCCGATTCTGCGGGGGTGGACGTCGATGATCCGGGCAGGCCGGTGGCCGAGTTCTGCGAGGGCATGGCGCAGGGCACGACCCGTTCGGCCATGGCCCCAGAGATCGTAGGTTCTCCGGTCCTTCAGGAAATCCCGATGGAGATGCCAGGCACGACAGGCGGTGAAGCGATCCGTCGCATAGCGCGGATCGACGCGGGACAGACGATCGGGATGCTCTCGCCAGCCGAGCAATCGATGGGGAACGATCCCGACGCGCGGCCCCCTCCGCAGCAGGCGGAGCAGCAGGTCCCAATCCTCGGGCCAGCCGCGATCCCGGTAGCCCAGATCGAGCAGGGTCTGGCGCCGGATGGCGAGGGTCGGATGGGCGATCGGGCATTCGATGAAGCGTTCCTGCCAGATCCGCAGCGGCCCGTCCTGGCGATTCAACCACGATTCGTACGTGCGTCGACCGGTGCGTCGTCCCGCTTCGATCTCCCGTCGGGGAAAGAGCCGCACGAAGCTGCCGACGGCGTCGATTCCGGGCATTTCGTCGAGCGCGCGGCATTGTCGAAGCAGACGGTCGCGATGCATCCAGTCGTCGGCGTCCATTCTCGCGATGAGCGGAGCGCGACAACGCGCCGCTCCGAAATTCAGGCTGGCGACGAGACCCATGGGGGGTCGGCACTCGACCCGGAAGCGCCGATCGCCGGCGGCGAAGGCGCGGGCAATCGCCGGTGACCGATCCCGCGATCCGTCATCGACGACGATGCATTCCCAATTGCGTTCGCGCTGACGGAGGATGCTTCGCAGGCATGAGGGAAGAGTCGCCTCCGCATTCCGGACCGGAAGAAGAATCGAAACCCGGGGCCGGGCCGAAGCGGCAGGGAATGCCGAGCTTTGAGGGGTTATCCCCATGGATCCTGGAGTCTCCCTCGAGAGGGTTTTTTTTCGTGCGCGAGATGCCGATGGAAGAAGGCGTGGAAGCCTCCTGCTTCCACGCTGGAGCCAGGTGTGCCTCGAGCGAAAGCGAGAGATTTCAATCGGATCCTGCGTCGAAGAGACCGGGCGCCCATCGGCGTCCTCGCGGTTCTCGTCGCGCTTCTTCTCGGCGTCCCCTTCGCGGGCGTCCGGCCGGCCCGTGCCCAGTCCGAAGACCAGATCAAGGCCGCCTTCCTCTTCAACTTCGCACGCTATGTCGAATGGCCGGAAGATGCCTTCGATCGGGGCGATGCGCCCGTCCGGATCTGTGCGCTCGGCGCCAGCGGGTTCGGCGAGGTCCTCGCCGAAGTCATCTCGGGCAAGAAGATCGGCCCGCGGCCCGTCGAGGTCCGCCGCCTCCTCGATCTGTCGGAAGCCACGGGTTGTCACGTCCTGTTCATCGGCCGGACCTTCGTCCGCTCCCACGAAGACGCGATCGGTGCGCTTCGGGATCGCCCGATCTTCACGGTCTCGGATCGCGACGGATTCGCGGCGGCGGGGGGAACGGCGAATTTCTATCGCGCCGACAATCGGGTTCGTTTCGAGATCAACCCCCAGGCAGCCCGGAACGCGCGCCTCAAGGTCAGTTCGAGATTGCTCCGGCTCGCGAAGGTCGTGAATCAGGAAGGTGATTAGGGATGTCGATGGAAGACATGCTAGGGATGCGGTCTGTCCGCCTCGAGATCGGGGTGTCGCCATGAGTTCGATCGAGGTCGGTCGCGACTCGATCCAGCGGAGGATCGTGCGGGGATTCTTCGCGACGACGGGGCTCGCCCTCCTGTTGACCGCGACGGCGCTCTTCACGACGGCGTTCTTCCAGTTCCAGCAGGTCACGAACAAGAATCTCCTGGTCCTGGCTCGCGTGATCGGCGGCAATACCCAGGCCTCCCTGCTCTTCAATGACGAGCAGGCCGCCGAGGAGACGCTGCGCGCGCTCAAGGCGGAAGAATCCATCGAGGCCGCGATCGTCTATGCCGCCGATGGATCGATCTTCGCCCGCTATGTCCGGCCGGACGTGGTGGACTTCCGCCTGCCTCGGGAAATCTCCTTCGAACCCGAATGGAGTCGGGAACACATCGATCTCGCTTCGAAGATCATGATGGGTGAAGAGGAGATCGGTACCGTCTTCATCCGGTCGGATACGAAGGAAGTCACGATCTTTCTCTACAAATCGATCGCGATCGTCGTCTCCGTCCTCTTGATCTCGCTCTTCCTCTGTTGGATCGGTGCGACGCGTCTTCGCAACCAGATCACGAGTCCTCTCGAGCGACTCGTTCGGGGTTCCGCTTCGATGGCCTCGGGGGATCTGTCGACACAGGTCGACGTGCGGAGCGAAGACGAGATGGGTGTCCTGGCGCGTGCGTTCAACGCCATGGTGCTCAGCCTGAGGGAACTTGTCGCGCGGGTGGGGGAGAACACGCGCTATGTGGCCCAGGCGGCCGAACAGCTTTCGTCGTCGAGCGTTTCGATGCGGGAAGAAGCGGAGAGGCAGGAACACGCGGTGGAGGAGACCGCCGAGTCGATCGAGCGGATCACCTCTTCGATGCATGCCGTGAATGCGAGTGTCGAGGCGCTCTCCGAGTCGGCGGCCGAGACCGAGAGCGCCGCGATCGAGATGGATTCGTCGATCGTCGAGACGAGTTCGCATATCGATGATCTCTCGGAGATCATCGACACGACGGCATCGAGCGTGGTCGAGATGACGAGCGGGATCCGGGAGATCGCCCGGAGTGCCGACATCCTGAACCAGTCGACCGCTTCGACGGCGGGCGCGCTCGAGCTCCTGTCGGATTCCGTGCGCCAGGTCGAATCGAACGCACGCGAGAGCCACTCGCTCTCGGACGAGACCGCCCACAAGGCCGGGCTCGGGATGTCGGCCGTTCACGAGACGGTCGAGGGGATGGAGAAGATCCAGGATTCCTTCAAGGGGATCGAATCGGTCATCTCGAACCTTTCCGACAAGAGCGAGTCGATCGGGGAGGTCGTCAAGGTCATCGAATCCGTCGTAGAGCAGACGAACCTGCTCGCGCTGAATGCGGCCATCATCTCCTCCCAGGCGGGGGAACACGGTCGCGCGTTCTCCGTCGTGGCGGACGAGGTCCGGAGTCTGGCGGAAAGGACGGCGGCGAGCACGCGGGAGATCGCTGGTCTGATCGAGTCGGTCCAGGATGGCGTGCTGAACGCGGTGAGCGCGATGGAGGAGGGGGCGACCCGGGTCGAGCGCGGCGTCGAGCTCTCCAACGAAGCGGGTCGGATCCTCCGCGAGATCGGCGAGAGTTCGCAGCAGTCGGCCCGCTGGGCCAAGGAGATCGTCGAGGCGACCCGGGGCCAGGCCACCGATATCGGCCAGGTCGGGATCGCGATGCAGCAGGTCAAGGAGACCGCGACCCAGCTCAATCGGGGAACCCACGAACAGGACAGCGCGAGCGCGGAGATCACGCGCGGCGTCGAACGGATGCGTCATCTCGGGCTCGAGGTGAAGAACGCGGCTCAGGCGCAGAGGCGCGAGTCCGCCATGATCCGACGTTCCGTCGAAGGAGTGGCCGCACGGATCAAGGAGATCCTGCGCGAAACCCAGGACCAGAGCAAGCGGGCGGATCAGATCCAGGAAGCGCTCGAGGTCTTTCGCGAGGTCACGATCCAGACGACCCGCCGGGCGGAGCAGGCGAGCGAGACGGTGGCCGATCTCTCCGCCCATGCGCAGGGTCTCGAGGCGGAGATCGGCCGTTTCCGCCTTTGAGATGCCGGGCGAGCGGAAGATCGCGCTGTGCTGGAAGGGGTTCCCCGGGGGCTTTCCGTCGGAGCCCCGGCGTCGCCCGTGTGTGATTCCAGACACCGATTCCCTCTAAGGCGAGCACGCCATCCATCCGTTTAGAGGATGAGCCTGCGGCATGGGGTCCCGGGCTCGAGTTCCGCCCGAGCCTGGGAGACGGACGATTTGAGCTGGCTGCGAAGATTCCCGATCGTGAGTCTGCTTCTCGCCT
>DRKE01000493.1 GCA_011051925.1 Deltaproteobacteria bacterium | reverse complement strand
ATCACGACATCGGGGGTCGCGACGTCTCATCAGGGGGGACTCTGTCGACTTCGATCCGCAGAGAGCGTGATCTATAGCACAATGTCGAGGCCCAACGACGAAATCGACTCGACCGTGAGCGGGTAGAGGTCCGATCGCCGTGCCGGATCCAACATGAGCAGCGAGCGGAGATCCGCGATTGTGTCGAGGTCCAGGGCGGGCGGGGTCAGGGAACACCGGAGCCCCAGGGATCGCGCGACCCGGGTCGTTTCTTCGAGCATGTCGCGTGTCGACATCCCCACGTCGAACAGTTCGGGATGGGGTCCGCGCATTCCGATCAGGACATAGCCGCCCCCCTGATCGGGTGTCAGCACCACGTCGTCTCCGGCATCCAGCCGGTCCATCGCTTCCTCGAGCACCGATCCTTCGAGAGACGGACTATCACTTCCCCGGAGCAGGATCCGCTCTGCTCCAGAGGCGGCGGCCTCCGCGAACGCATTCGCCATGCGTTCCCCGAGATCGTCGCCATGCTGCGGTTGCAGCCGGAAGCCGGGGGGAACCCGGCCGATCAGCCCGCCGACAGCCTCCGGCGGATGAAAGGCCAATACCGGAAGAAGATCGAGACGCGCCGCGTGCTCCGCACTCGCGTTCAGGACGTCTGCCAGCATCGCCGCATAGAGTTCGGCAGACTGATCGAGGGAAAGGGGAGGGGACATCCTCGTCTTGACCAGACCCGGACGAGGTGCCTTGGCGAAAACGATCAACCAGCCCCGGGTCACGAAGGGTCCCGGACTGGGAGGGCCTCACGCCCGACGCGAGACGACCCGGACCCCGTCTCGTCGGTCGTCCCGTCTCTGGTCGGCGCGACGAAGGGCAATTCGACGACTCGGGCCACCCCCGTCCCGCTCTCCGCCCCGCCCGCCTCCTCGAGGCGAACGAGCGTGCCGGGTTCCGCGTGTTCGCGCCGCACGAAACCCAGGGCGATCGGACCCTGATCGGGCGACCGGACGACGCTGGTGAGTTCTCCCGTGATCCGCCCGTCAGCCGACAGGTTCGTACCGGGGGGTGGCAGGTCGGACGTTTCCAGCCGCAGCCCGACCAGGAGATGGCGGACCTGCCCGCGCGCCCGGAGCCGCGCCACGATCTCCTGCCCGACATAACATCCCTTGTCGTTCGCGATCGCCGCTTCGAGTCGCGCCTCCGCGGGCAGGACATCCTCGTCGAGCTCGGCGCCGAGAAGCGGAATCCCCGCTTCGACCCGCAGGACCTCGAGCGCTTCGGAATCACCACGAACCAGGCCGGATCCCGCGCCCGCGTCCTCCAACGCCGCCTCGACGACGAGACGATCCTCGGGCCTCATGCGCAGCTGATAGGCCGACTCCCCGCTGAACCCGAACGCAGCGACGAGCACCTCGCGACCTTCGACTTCCACGAGAGCCCAGGATTCCCGTTCGAGACCCCCGAATCCGCCGCTGGCGGCGCGATGGAGGATCGACGTCGCGCGCGGCCCTTCGAGACCGAGGGCGGCGAACTCGTCGCTCCGATCGCGCAGCTCGACCTCGTCCGCGATCAGGAGGCGCTCGAGCGCCGCCTGGATCCGGGGAATCGCGCTTCGCAGGCTCTCGAGATGGAAGACATCGCCCCGGTACCCGACGTGCAGGTCCGCGATGATCGCGCCGCGATTCGTGAGGAGCATGGCCTGGCATCCCGACCCGGGTCCGGCCTTTTCGAGCGCCTTCACATCCCCCGAGATCATGCCATCGAGCCAACGCACGCGATCCGCGCCCGAAACCTCGAGCAGCCCGCGCGTGTCCATGTCGAAGAGGCCCGCAGCCGCTCGGGTGCCCGACACGATGGACTCGAGGCTCATCCCGATCCCTCCCCGGCATGCGCGCCGCTCCCCGTCACCACGCCGCCCGGCGCCGTCTCGCTCGAAGCTTCGACCGGGCGGCGCTCGGTCGGCAGCGGACCGTAGAGCGCCTCCGATCGTTCTCGCAGCAAGCGCGACCATTCGTCGAATCGTTCGCGGACCGTGTCGTATTCCTCCTCGGTGTCGATATCGAGTCCACAGCCTCCGCTTTCGGTGATCACATAGGCGAAGCGCGTGTCCAGGATGTTCGAGATCGTCTTCCGGCTCGTCTCGAGCAGGACGCGGCGGGAAAGAAGGCGGGCGAGCCTCGGATGGCCCCTTCGATCCGCGATTCCCGCGAGGTGCATCATCGCGAAGAGCGCGGCGATCCGAAGGCCCGCCGCGCGCGAGGCCAGCAGCCGCATCGCCAGGACGAACATGTTCCAGAAACGCCGCTGGTGGCGCATCTCGTACATCTCTTCGATCCGCTCGCGATGGCCGATGCGGGCGGGCTTCGCATAATGGAGGTTGTTCTGGCGCAGCCGGCCGTCGCGCGTGTTGAAATAGGCGAGGGTGATTCCCGGCTCGCCGGGACGTTGCGGACGGAAGATCTCGAGCGCGTCCGCCGGACACAGGCCGAGGGCGTAGTCGACGTCGAGGGCCTGCGCCTTCTGGATGAAAGCGGAGAATTCCTGGGGCGTCGCCAGGGGAATGTCCCCGGACAGGTAGAAGACGGCCCTGTCGAGTTCATCGGGACGTGGATCCCGCCCCTCGCGGACGTCTCCCGAAAGCACCCGACGGAAGGTCTCCCAGGCATTCGAGATCAGGTCCCGCTGTTGCGGGACGATATGCAGCGGTTTGCGGAGCGCGGCCTTCACCCGATCGGAGCCGAGCGCGGCCTCGAGCTTCGCGGCATCGCCCACGACCCACACGGCATCGACCTCGGGACAGTCCTGGAGGGTTCGCACGACATGGGCGACGAGCGGCAGACCATCGACCTCGAGATAGACCTTGCTCTGGCCATGGATCGCCTTGGCCGCACGGCTATCCCCGGCCGTGACGATCGCCGGGACCCCCATGGTTCAGCCTTCCTCCGACTCTTCGAGCAGGAAGATCACCTGGAGCGTCACGAGATACTCGACGATCTGACCGTCTTCGACGCGAGCCTTCTCTTCGAGCACCTTGATGCCCGTGATGCCACGAAGCGTCTTCCGGGCGCGCTCGAAACCGAGTTCGGCGGCCTGCTGCCAGCCATCCGGGGATGCGGACGTGATCGTCGAGATCGATGCAATGGCCATGACGGCTGAATCCTCCGCTCTTCGTTCGGGGTCGTCGTGGGAACGCCCTGGCCGTTCCGCTTCCAGGGGCTCCGCTCCGGAGGGATCTACCAGTAGGTTTCGGTTCGGGGTGCCATGTCGAAACTCAGCCGAAGACGAACGCGATATTCCGTGATCGCGCCCGACTCGACCTTGAGCCGTTTTTCGACGATCTCGATGCCCGTGATCCCGCGCAGGGTCCGGTTGGCCCGGGCCAGGACCGATTCGGCTGCCGCTTCGAAGCTCCTCGGGCTCGACCCGATGATCTCGCTGATCTTGCCGACCCACATGACGAATCCGTTCCTTCCCCTCTCGACCCCGACCTCGCGAATCTAGCCCGCATGATTCCCAGGCGCCCTGCCTCGAGGGGCCGGCTCTGTCATAATCCCGTCGAGGCGACCCCGTCCATGCCCCTGCGCACCCCCATCCGCGGTGATCCGATGGCGCCGTCCGAGGTGATCCCGGGCGGCGGACCGGGCGTGCTGCGACTGCTCGAGGTCCTCGCCTACTCGAGCGGCCTCGCCGGAGCGATCGCGGCCGGACTCACGCTGATCGCCGCCCGGGCGTTCGAGGCATCGGACCCGTGGCTCCTCGCCTGGCTGGCCCTGAGTGGCACGTTCGTCGTCTACAATCTCGACCGACTCCGCGACATCGAAGCCGATCGGCTGACCTCGCCCCTGCGTACGGCCTTCGTCGAACGGAACCGCGATCGACTCGCCCTCGCGGTCGGACTCGCCGGGATCCTTCTGGGCGTCGCACTGCTCGCGACCCCCCGCCCGGTCGTCGTCCTGCTCGGCACGATCGGAACGGTCGGTCTCTTCCACCGCCGGTTGAAGGGCTTCACCCGGCTGAAGGCGACCTACGTCTCGCTCGCCTGGGTCGCCGTCTGCGTCGGCATGCCCTGGCTCACGAGCAGCCGGGATGTCACGGCCGGCGCATGGACCGCAGGGATCCTGTTTCCCACGCTCGCCGCGAATCTGGTCGCGTCGGATCTCGGCGATGGAGATGGAGGTGGAAATGGACCGGATGGGGCTGGCACTCTTCGCCGTTCGCGCACGGCGTTGCGCATCGCACGCGGGCTGAGCCTCATCGCGATCCTCCTCGCGCTGGGAGCGCCCTCCGGGCTCCGACCCCTCCTCTGGGTTCCCCTCGCCGAGGGGCTCGCCCTCACGACCTTCCGACCCGACGAGCGCTACCGCGACCTCGTCCTCGACGGCGCGATCCTCCTGGGCGCGCTCGCAAGCAGGATCCAGCTCGGATAGGGCGCTCCCTCCCCTCCCCTTCGGGGCCGGAATGCAGCCGACCGCTCGAAGCGCAGGGGAGCCTCCGGAACGCCGCTCGTGCCGATCGAAGCGCATGCGTCCCCAGCGGGGAGACTGCTTCCCGCGCTTGCCCGCCGTCCCCCGCGCTCGGGCCTGCACGGGAGGCATGGGAGGCATGGGAAGAGGCTGGAGCCCGACCGGAGACGATGCAGACCCGGATTTCCCGCCACAATCGCGGGCTCACGACCACGTTGTGAGGTGGGTGACAAGGAAGCTTTTCACCCCGACACCCCCCTCCTTCAGGAGTCTTCATTTCATGCGCCATCGCCTCGCCCTTCCGGTTTCCGGATTCATCCTGTTCCTGACGATCCTTCTCGTGGGTGCCGCTTCCCAGGCCGCGAGCCTGGCGAATGGATTCCAGGTCCAGGGCGCCGCGGCAGGCTGTTCCGCCTCGGGCAACTCGACCACGGGCAGCGCCGTCTCGGGCGGCGTGACCGAGGGCGATTGCGTCCTTCCAACCGGTTTCGCCGGCACGTTCAGTCTCACAGGCTCTTCCTCGGCGTCCTATGGGACGGTTCATGCTTCGGCGAACGTGAGCTACGCGGGAGTCGACGTGCCCCCGTCCGGCAGTGCCGGGGCCAATGCCGGCGCCCGTTTCTCCGACACGATCACGATCGACAAACCCGGAAGAACGGGCGAGATCGTCGACCTCGTCTTCGAAAGCGCGATCAACGGAAACGCCTCCGCGGCCGTGTCCGGCGAGGGCGGAACGGGCACCCCGTTTTCCAGGGCGAACGCGTCTTTGAGCGTCTCCGTCGCGGGCGCTTTCGCCGGCGGCAGCGTTTCCGGTCGGTCCGATGGGACCGCCTTGCGGGTCGATCCCGATCCCGTCCGGGTCGCCATCACGCTCGGAGAAGCGTTCAGCATAGAAGTCAACCTCCAGGTGTCCGCCCTGATCGGGGTGAACGGCGGAAGCAGCGGCAATGTCTCCGGCTTCGCATCGGCCGCCTTCGGCAATTCCGCGGGCATCACATCCTTCTCGCTCTTCGATGCAGCGGGGGTCGAGATCACGGATTTCAGTGTGAGCTCGGAGTCGGGACAGTTCGCCCTCTACCAGCCCGTGCCGGAGCCGGGCTCCGCGCTGCTGGTCGGACTGGGATTGCTCGGCCTGCCCCTCGTGCAGAAGCGGAGGCCGCAGGCCTGAACGGCGGACGCGGGCGCCCGTCCGCGGAAATCCATCCAGCGCGGAAGGGGCCTGATGGGATCACGAGGGTCGCCGGGTCGTGGGAACGCCGCGGAGCCTTGGAAGAAGGCGTGGAAATGGTGGAGCCGAGCGGGTTCGAACCGCCGACCTTCGCGTTGCGAACGCGACGCTCTCCCAGCTGAGCTACGGCCCCATTCGATCCATCTTCGAAGCCCGCTTCGGGAGCGGAACTCCGCGGAACGCGGCATTTCGAAGGGCGGACCTTAGAATCCAGCCCCCCGAGCGTCAATGGCAGACGGACGGGGGCAGACGGACGGAGCGCGCATCCGGATCATCGGACGGGCATCCGGGTCGCCGGAAGCCGAGCGACCCCGCTACTCCCCCCGAGCCCGCTGACCCAGCGCGCCCGCGGGGTGTCGAGCCGCGTAGGCCCCTCGATCGAAACCCCGACGCGCCTGGAGCACGGCTCCGAGCGCCGACAGGACCAGGATCTCCGCCGCCACGCTCGCCCGGGGCGCCAAACCGAGGGGTCCGCCTTCCTCCTTCACGCCGGCATCGAGGGTCACATCCGCCACCTCGGCCAGGGGGGATTCGAGGCCGCCGGTCACGGCGATGAGTCGCCCCCCGTATTCCCGGACGGCCCGAGCGGCGAGCAGACACTCGGCCGTCGTTCCGCTGTTGCTGATCGCGATCACGACGTCGCCCGCCACGATCTGCCCGAGACTGCCATGCAGCGATTCCGTCGCGTGCAGGAAGGTCGCGGGAATGCCGGTCGAGGAGAGAAGCGAGGCCGCATAACGGGCGACGTGCTCGGGCTTGCCGACACCGGTGACATGGACCCGGCCTCCGGCCGACTCGGCGGCCTCGATCAATTCCGCCGCTGCTTCGAGGGACACGCCATCGTGACGCCTGGCCAGGTCCGCCATCTCACGTGCGGCGATCTCCAGCATGCGACGGCCGGGCTCGCCCGGAACGCTTTCCGCCGGCGCCGTGAGTTCCTGCCAGCGCGGGTCGGTCGGCGGGTTCCCCGCATAGAGTTCGAGGATTCGCGAGCGCAGCGCCTCGCGCTCGTCGGGAAAGGCGCCGAGCCGTTCGACGCAGGCGGCACCGCAGGCATTTCCGAGCCGGGCCGCATCGATCGGGTCGAGCCCCATCGCCTCGCCCGCGAGAAAGCCACCGAGAAAGGCATCCCCCGCTCCCGTCGAGTCGACCACGGCCCGCGGCGCGCAGGCCGGGATCCAACGTTCTCCGCCTTCGTCGGAAAGCAGCGAGCCCCGTTCGCCGTCCGTGATCACGACGGTCTCCGCCCCCGAGCGTTCCCGCAGCCGACGGGCCTGCTCCTCGAGTTCCGACACGTCGGGAAAGAGTTCGCGCACGGCCGCGGCGGTCGGCTTCAGGAGATCCGCTTCCCGCAGCACGGCCTCGAAGGTCTCGCGATCCCCGAGACCCGCCATCGCATCACTGGGCAGGACGTCGAGGTCGACGACGGTCGAAAGACCCTCGGCATGGGCGAGTTGCAGCGCCGCGAGGGTGGTATCGAGGGGAAGCTGCGAGATCTCGGTCGTGAGCCGCCGGCCGCGTGCGATGAATTCCGCATGGTCTTCCCGGAGATGGTCCGGGCGCGTCTCCCCCGTCGCTCCGGCGGCCATGTAGATGGCGCGCTCTCCGCTCTCGTCGACGAAGATCTCGGCGATCGAACTCGCGCTGCCCGTCAGATCGAGATTCGTCTCGACGCCGTGTCGGGCCATCGCGGCCCGCAGGAAACGGCCTGCCTCGTCGTCTGCCTGGCGACCGAACAAGCCGACCCGCAGGCCGAAGAGCGCGGCCCAGCCGAGCTGGTTGAGCATCAACCCGCCGACCCGCGGCTCGACCGCAGCCGATCCGGCGACCGGATCGAGCAGGCCCTTTTCGTTGGCCGAGAGAACGCGGCGAGTCCGATGCATCCGGTCGAGGACCATGCTTCCGATCCCGACGAGATCGAGACGATCGTCGCTGGCGCTTCCGGTCATGACGGATTCCCCCCGAATCGCGAATCGAATCGCGTGAGCCAGGGATCACCGATCTCCTCCGCGGCCAGTTTCTTCACCTCTTCGAAGGCCCGGTCGAATCGCTCGGCGTCTTCATCGGACAGGGGAGGGGTGCCCGGCGCGACGCATGGACTCGAAACGACCCCCTCCCGATAGAGCGCACGCTTCAGGCAGGCCAGGGTCCGTCGCTTCCCGTCGCCGGAACTCGTCCGATCGCGAAACGCATCGACGACACGCCGGGCCCGGTTCATGCGATCCTCATCGCCGGCACGACAGACCTGCCAGGCGAAGGCCCATTCCCTGGGAAGGGCGTTGGCCGGACCCGAAACGACACCGACGGGCAGACCGCCCGAAAGGCGCCAGCGATTCCAGTGTTCGCGGACGGGGCCGAAGAAGCCGTGATAGGGCCGGTAGATGTCGAAGATCAGCTTCGCGTTTCCCACGTAGATGCCGAACTCGCCGCGATCCTTGAAATTCTTGGCGGCGCGGGTGTAGTTGCCGAGCACCTTGCGCGAGGCGGAAACCTTGATGCCCCGCACGAAATCCAGCCGGCTCATCGCCTTCACCTGCTTCGTCCGGATATGGGGAATCCTCGGATCGATGGCGATGTCCGCGTTGTCGTAGAGGAAGATCGGAATCCGCCGCGAATGCCGATCGAGCAGATCCGCCACGTCGCGCAACATGAATCGGACGGGATCGTCGACCCCTTTGATCGAGAGGGGAGCGAGAACGGCGGCATCGACACCGCACTCGATCGCGAATTCGAGATTGGCGAGGGTCTCCCGCGCGGTCGGGGCGGTCACGCCCGCCCAGCTCTCGACCCCCCGACCGCCGGCCGGCGCGAGCTGCAGGTTCAGCTTGGCGACTTCTTCGGCACAGACACGGATCACCGCCTGACGCGTGTCATTGTCGACCTTGTCCCACTCGCCCGTCGTGCCCGCCGAGAAGATGATGTCCGCGCCGGAACCCGCCTGGACCACGTGGCGCACGACCGCTCGCTGGTCCTCTTCGAGGAATCCGCCCTCCTCGTCGAGGATCGTCACGACCGGAACCGACAGGCCCGGCCTGGGTCTCGACTCTTCGACGCTCCGAATCGTTCTGCCCTCCGCGCACGGGTTGCGCGAGGCAGAGCATATCAGAGTGTCTCGAAGAAGAAGGTCATCTTGACACCGAGGGCCGCCGCCAGCTTGTGCATCGTCGACATCGAGGCGGCGCTCTTGCCGAGCTCGATCTGCGAGATCAGGCTGACGGAGAGTCCCGTCCGATTCGCGAGCTGCTTGAGTGTCAGGTCCGACTCGTGCCGCTTCTCGCGGATCCGCCGCCCGACCTCGCGATTGAGATGGGTCTCGAGATCGACGAGAAGCCCCCGATCGCGGATCGCGTCGCGCACGACCGCGAGGACCTCTTCGTTCTCGAGCGGTTTCTGGAGATAGTGGAAGGCGCGATGTTTCATGGTCTCGACGGCCATCTCGACCGAGGGCACGGCGGTCGTGGCGATCACGCAGAGATCGCGATCGGAGTCGCGGATCGCCGAGAGCGCCTCGACGCCACCGCTTCCCGGGGTCACGTCCAGGAGGACCAGTTGGAAGCGGCCCCGGCGGATCTCCTCCGGCGCCCGCTGGGGCTCCATCAGGGCGGTCACGCCATAGCCCTGCCCGGACAGGAGTTCCTTCAGCTGGACCTGGGCTTCTTCTTCCCGATCGACAATCAGGACGTTCAGTCTCTGTGGATTGGCCATTTCGTTTCCGCAGCTCTCGAGCCGGAGCCCCGAAGCCACCCCCCGATGGATCGCCAGGTCCCGGACCGGGCGGTGCAGCGGCCTTCCCGAGTCTGCCCACTGCCCGCGCACGACTTGCCCATCGATCGGGTCTTCCCCCGATCTGCATTAGTGGTTTATTGGAATTTTTCAGGGATTCGGCCCAGACAGGATCCGGAAAAGGCGGGACTGCGCTGCTCCGGCTCCGACAGAGGGGATTTTGCCGCGCTTCAGATTCCGCGGCGTGTCGCGAACTCGAGCCGAGCCGATCAGCGGCTGGGATCGGCGGGGAAGCCGGGCTGCGTGCCGGCGGCCCCGGCGGCTTTCCCGGACGCGGCCGGGGGGGTCGGCGGGGTCGGCACGGCCGGCGGAACCCTTCCGGCGGGCGGACCGACGGGTGCGAAGAGCCATTTCCGGCTGAAGGCCTGGGGCGGTGCATTGACCGCGACCGCCCGGTCGACCTCGAACCGGATCGTCTGCGCGCCGGGCTCGTGGATCTCGAACCAGGCGGGCACCTCCAACTTGTCGAAATGGATCATCGGTCCGAAAACGGTGAAGACGCCCCCCGCCCGATCGATCCTCCGCACCTGGAGTCTCTGCATGTCCACCCAGAGGCGCGGAATGAGCCTCTGCTCGGGAGCCCCGTCGTCATCCGTCGACGCCTCCCCCCGGACGCCCCGAAGCAGGGGGCCGGACAGGGCCCCGCTTTCCGTCGACTCGTCGGGGACGGTCCCCATCGGCTGACCACCGGGATCCGCTTCCCCGGTCGTCCCGGCCAGGGGATCGTCGAGCACCGTGGCCTCCGTCGACCCGTCGTCCGTCGCGTCCGCCGAACGAACCGCGAGGCGGGGATCACCGATCACGAAGCAATCCTGCTCGCCACAGGGCGCGATCCCGATCCAGTCGCTCTCGACCCCGAAGGCCCGCAGGGCCGCTCGCAGGGTCGCCTCCGTGTCGGGCTGGAGCAGGAAGAGGGGCTGGAGCATCGGCTGTGGACGTTCGAGCACCTCGCCATCCTTGGCCGCGAGGAGTTCGTCGCCCGAAAGCAGATAGCGATCGATCCGCCCGCCGTAGCCGCGCAACTCGAGGCGGGCGAGCCCGCTCGGATGCGTGATCAATTCACCCGAAGCGATCGGCTCCCGATCGCCGACTCGCATCGTCAGGTCCATCGCGATCGCGCTCGTCCGCCCGGAGGCGCGATTGACCTGCGCGATCGCCCTCATCGTCCGCTCGACCGTCGGAACGAAGGCCGATGCGGAGGTTCCGAGAATCAGGGCCGCGAACCCGACCGGAAGAAGAACCCGACGGATCCGCCGACCGGACGACGACCGTCGAACACGCCCGCGGTCCGCACGCGCGACGCGTCCCACGCCCGGCATTCCCGCGCTCACGTCGCCCGCCCGGAAAGCCGGGACGCGCCGGCATAACGTGCGCGATCGCCGAGCTCGCCCTCGATCCGCAACAACTGATTGTATTTGCAGATCCGATCCGATCGACACAGCGAACCCGTCTTGATCTGGCCCGTCGAGGCCCCGACCGCCAGATCGGCGATTGTCGTGTCCTCGGTTTCCCCCGAACGATGGGACGTCACCGCCCCGAAATCGGCCCCCTCTGCCATGCGGATCGCATCGAGGGTCTCCGTGAGCGTTCCGATCTGGTTGACCTTGATCAGGATGGCGTTGGCCGATTTTTCCTCGATGCCTCGCTTCAGGAAGACGGGATTGGTCACGAAGAGATCGTCGCCGACCAGCTGGATCCGGTTCCCGAGTTTTTCGGTCATGAGCGACCACCCCGTCCAATCGTCTTCCGCCAGGCCGTCTTCGATCGAGACGATCGGATAGCGTGCGACCCAATCCGACCAGAACTCGACCATCTCCGCGGAATCGAGGCTTCGCCCCTCGCTGGCCAGGACGTATTTCCCCTCCTCGAAGAATTCGCTCGCCGCCGGATCGAGCGCGATCGAGATGTCCCGACCCGCCTCGTATCCCGCGCGATCGATCGCCTGGAGGATCAGCTCGAGGGCTTCATCGTTGCTTCCCAGGTTCGGGGCGAAGCCGCCTTCGTCCCCGACGGCCGTCGAGTAGCCCTTCTCCTGAAGCACACCCTTCAGCGTATGGAAGACCTCCGCACCCCAACGCAGGGCCTCGCGAAAACTCGGCGCCCCGATCGGAAAGAGCATGAACTCCTGCACGTCGACGTTGTTGTCCGCATGGGCGCCACCATTCAGGACGTTCATCATGGGCGCGGGCAGGAGGGTCGCGTCCTCGCCGCCGATGAAGCGATAGAGCGGCTGCTTCGAAGCGATCGCAGCGGCATGGGCGGCCGCGAGGGAGACGCCGAGAATGGCGTTCGCGCCCAATCGCGATTTCGTCTCGGTTCCATCGAGATCGATCATCAGCCGGTCGAGGGCGGCCTGCTCATCGAGTCCGCCGAGCGGCCGACCGCGAACCGCTGCCGCGATCTCTCCGTTCACGAAAGCGACGGCCTTCAGGACACCCTTGCCGCCATAGCGCGTGGGGTCTCCGTCGCGCAACTCGAGCGCTTCCCGCGCCCCGGTCGAAGCGCCCGACGGGACGGCTGCACGACCGAGGACCCCTTCCGAGGTCAACAGGTCGACCTCGACCGTCGGATTGCCCCTCGAGTCCAGGATCTCCCGCGCTGCGACCCGATCGATCGTGACTGCTGCCATGACTGCCCACTCCTTCCGAAAAAGACCGGATCGCGGCGCCCCCCGCTCCCGGGACGGACCGACCCGCCAGGCGCGCGAGTCTAGCAGGCAACCCCCGTGCCTACTCTGCAGCCGAGGGTTCCTCCAGGCGATCCGGAACGACGACGAGCCCACCGTCGGGCCCGGGAAAACTCTGGACGCCGATCCCGAAAGCGTCGCGCAGGTTCTCCCGGGTCAGGACCTCCGCCGGCGCTCCGATCCCGGCCACACCCCCCCCTCCGAGCAGGACGATCCGATCACAGGATCTCGCCGCCAGCGACAGGTCATGGGAGACGACGAGGGCGGAGCGACCGGAGCGTGCGAAGGCACGGACCTCCCGCAGGACCTCGACGCGATGCTTCAGATCGAGAAAGGCCGTCGGTTCGTCGAGCAGCAGGATGGCGGGGCCCTGGACGAGCGCCCGGGCGAAGAGCACGAGCTGGCGTTCGCCGCCGGAAAGGGTTTCGATCCCGCGTTCGGCGAGGTGGGCGATCCCGAAGCGGTCCAGCGCTTCGAGGGCGAGTTCGACATCGTGCTCGCTCTCGAGGCCGAGCAACGGCTGGTGCGGCGCACGACCCATCAGGACGAGTTCACCGACGCGGAAGGGAAAAGCCACATGAAGGTCCTGGGGCACGAGCGCGACGCGACGGGCCAGTCGCCTCCGGGACATCGTGCCGACTGCTTCGTCCCCCAGCAGGACCCGTCCGACGCACGGATGGAGAATCCCGCTCGCCAGCCGGAGCAGCGTCGTCTTGCCCGCACCGTTGCGACCGAGAAGTCCCACGACCTCGCCCGGACGGATCTCGAAGTCGACGCCTTCGAGGATCCGCCGCCCCCCGAGTTCGACCGAGACGTCCTCGAAGCGGAGCCGCTCGCCCGACGGGATCGGTGTCCCGCCCGCTTCGTGCTTCGCCCTCCTGCCAGCCGCCTCGTTCATGCCACACCTCCATGGACCTGGGCTCGTCGCAGCAGGAAGATGAAGAGGGGGCCGCCCACGAGGGCCGTCACCGCGCCGACCGGCAGCTCACGACCGTCGAGCATGCTTCGCGCCAGGGTATCCGAGAGGACGAGGAATCCGGCGCCGGCGAGTGCCGAGGCCGGAACCAACAGTCGATGGTCGCTTCCGATCACGAGGCGCAGGGCGTGGGGCACGATCAATCCGACGAATCCGACCAGCCCCGACACGGCGACCGCCGCACCGACCATCAGGGAGGTCGCGAGCAACAACCAACGTCGGTGCCTGGCGACGGGAACGCCGAGCTGCGTGGCGGTCTCATCGCCCAGGGCGATCAGGTTGAGGCTCTTCGAAAGGACGAGGGCCACCCCGAGGCCGAAGCCCACACTGGCGGCCACCATGCCCGCCGCGTCGACCTCGACGGCCGAGAGATGGCCGATCAGCCAGAGAAAGACGCGGGAGCCCTCGAAGAAGCCCGCCACCGAAGCGAGGAAGACGATGCCGGCGGAGGCGAAGGCATTGAAGACGACGCCGGTCAGCAGGAGGCTGGTCGGGCTGCTGCGGCCGGGTCCGCCGGAAACGTGGTAGAGCAGGGCCGTCGCAAGCAATCCGCCCGCGAAGGCGGCCATCGGCACGGCCTTCGTCGAAAGCCCGACCAGACTGCCCAGGGCGAGCACGGCGATGCCCGCCAGGGCCGCCCCTCCGGAAACGCCCAGCACGTAGGGATCCGCGAGGGGATTGCGGAGCAGCGCCTGGAAGACCGTGCCCGCCACGGCGAGGGCGGCGCCGACCAGGAGTCCGAGGTAGACGCGGGGCAGCCGGATCCGAAAAAGGATGTCACGCGCGGTCCGGTCTTCCGATCGGCCCACGAGGACGTCGAGGACATCGCCCAGGGAAAGATTCGAGGGACCCGTCGCCACGGCGAAGAAAACGATCAGCAGCAGAAGAAACGCGAGAAGGCCCAGGACGAGACCGACCCTCGTACGCGATAGCCGGATCATGGAGGCGATTCCTTCCGTGCGAGGCGCCCGAACGCCCGCTCGATGGCGGGTTCGATCCCGGGACCATGCACGGCCACGGCCAGTTCGACGAGGGCCCGGTCGAGATCGGGCCCGGGCAGGCTGATGCGAGTCGGATCGAGATCGACGACGCGGCCCGCCGCGACGGCGGGCAGGCTGGGCCAGCGCGCCCAGAAGGTCGCAGCGGGCTCCGCACCCGGAGTCAGATCGAGCAACAGCTCGGGACGGGCATCGATCAGCCATTCGATCGATCCCCGCGGATAGCCCTTCGCGAGCCTTCGAGCGAGATTGTCGGCCCCGACGGCCTCGAGCATCTCGTCGAGAAAGGTGCCGGCGCCGACGAGGAAGAGCGGCGCACGGTCGACGATCGCCAGGGTCCCGGGCCTCGGCCGGCCCCGCACAGCCGCCTCGACCGCTGCCCGCGTATCGAGAATCGATCGGATCCGGCGGGCCGCTGCCGACTCGCGATGGAGGAGGACGCCCAGCCGCTCGATGTTCTCGAGGACTTCCGCGAGGCGGACGTTCCGGTAGACCTCGACCTCGATCCCGAGTCGGGCCAGCCGATCGGCATGACGCTCCTGATCGACCCCCGCCACGATCAGGACGCGATCGGGCCGGAGCGACACGATCCTTTCGAGGCTCGGATCGAAGAGGCCGCCCACCTGCGGGCGATCCGCGAGCGCCGGGATCACCCGCGCCGAATAATCGTCGATCCCCACCAGCCGATCCCCGGCGCCAAGCGCCATCACGATCGCGGTCAGGGAGGGATTGAGGGACACCAGGCGCAGCGAACCGGCTGCGTCCTCGGGGAGGTCGGCGTCGACGCTGCGCGGATTCGCGGCAGGGACCCCATCGATCGCCAGGCATTCGGGAACGAGGCCGACCAGGAGCAGGATCAGCAGGAAAGAGAGCATGGGACGGGATCCGGCAGGCCAGGGCTGCGGGCGGAGGATGTCGGAGAACCCGGGGTCGATCATGCAACGGACTATAGACACAAGCGGGGGACGCTTCGGCGAAAGACCTTCGCGGCGGCTCGACCGACGCGCCGGGGGATCTGCGCTCCCCCGGCGGCCGGTCCAGCTATTTCGAAGCCCTCGTCGGGCGCTTCTTTGCGCCCTTCTGCGCGTCCGCCGTTCCCAGGACGACCAGGGGTCGGAGTCGGGCGACCAGGGCGGGCCCGATGCCGCGTACGGACTCGAGCTCCTCCATCGACCGGAAGCCGCCCCGGGAATCCCGAACGGCCAGGATCGCCGCAGCCTTGACGGCCCCGATTCCGGGCAGGGCTTCCAGCTGGTCCATCGTGGCGCGATTCAGGTCCAGGGGTCCCGGGTCCGCAGGCGCCCCGGTCCCCGCCTGGGCGGCCCCCGAAACCAGCAGAAAGCCCAGGACAAGGAATGCGAACACGTTCCGCATCCTCCGCCGGCTCCGATCCGCCGGGCGCCAGACCCGCCGATGGAACCGACTCCCGTTCTGCGCGTTTCGTGGCGCCACTCGCGGATCGAAGGTGTGTTGATCAAGCATGGATCGATGATCTCCCCGGGACCTGGGGCGAATCGGATCGACGCGGACCCGCCGCGTCATGAACCTTCCGCTAGCGATCGCGCCGAACGGAGAATTCCGCGGCGGCCCGAAGCGCTTGCTT
>DRKE01000492.1 GCA_011051925.1 Deltaproteobacteria bacterium | reverse complement strand
TTTCTCGGTAGGAAGGGTGGATAGGGGGAAAGAAGAAGACCGGGAGGACCCCCCTGCTGCGAAGTTTTTTCGCGAGGGTCATGGAAAGCGCGACGGTTCCATACGCGAGAGCTGGCGGATCTTCTGTGTAGGCGAGATTGCGTTTACGGATGAGTTTCGCGGTCGTCTCTTCGTCGATTCTCTTGCTGTAGGTTTGTGGGTGGAACAGGTCGAACGTCGCGCGATCCAGAGAAAGGTCGGGCCGGAGAAGCCTCCGGGAGAATGTGTCGATGAATTGTCGGAGCGCCCATCGGGAATCGAAAATCTGGCCAAGCTCTGAGCGATTCAATACGTCCTCAACGGAACTGCCAAAGATCGAGATCAGTTCTGCTCGCGTCTCTTGCGTAGGTCTGAATCCGTACATGAAAAGAGTGTTGTATTTTTGCGGGTGCAATGGTTGCTCTTCTTCGCCGGGACGAATCTGCAATCCGTAGATTGCGAGCCTCACCGTGTCTGGCATCTCCTGGCTGAGAAGGAAGGCCTCCGTTTCCGTCTGGCCCGTCGAGGCGCAATTCCATCCGATCGATACGGTCGGCAAGCTTCGGGCGAGCTGTTCGGCATCGATGCCGGACATCACGACGCTGTTTCCGAAAACGACCAGCTCGGGGCGGGGATGACCGTCTTTCAAGGATTGGATCAGGACACCGAGCCGTTGGAGATCGGTGGGAATCCGCTTGAATGATATGGCCAGGATGAACAGTCCGATCGCGATCCCGGCAAGCACGCATCCAATCAGAAGCGTGAGTTTGCGGGTGTCCAGGACTCTCCCCTGCTCACCTCGATCTTCGGATTCTGCACTCGGGGGTCGGGTCGAGGAATCAGCTGACATTTCGCCCATGGAGGTTGACAGTGGGGTCCGCTCGTTCACGGACGCGGACCAAGCACATGCCGGCACATGACCCGATCTCCTCGATCGGGCGGCATGAGCAGCTCATGTGAGACGCATCGCTACTATAGGCAAGATGATGTCGTCAGCTCAAAAGGCCTGGAAGGTCCCGGGCGAAGGCGCTTCTTCTCCCGAACCGCTGGCCGCATCAAATCAGGTATCGTCGAGTTCGTTCGATGAATCAGCCGGTCGGTGAATGCCTGCCTGGTCGCGTCGAGAACGGAGCCCAACCCCCATGCCCCTCACCTCCTACATCCGCACCATCCCCGACCACCCGAAACCCGGAATCCAATTTCGCGACATCACGACTCTTCTCCGCGATCCGACGGGTCTCCGTCTCGCGGTCGACGGAATCTCCCATCGCCACGGCGAAAACGGCATCGATCTCATCGTCGGGATCGAGGCCCGCGGCTTCATCTTCGGGACGGCGATCGCCTACAAGATGGGTCTGGGCTTCGTTCCGATCCGGAAGCCCGGGAAGCTGCCGGCCGAAACCATCGGGCGGAATTTCGATCTGGAGTACGGGAGCGATCGCGTCGAGATGCATGTGGGGGCCGTCGAGCCCGGTCAGCGGATCCTGCTCGTCGATGACCTGGTCGCGACGGGGGGGACGGCCGAGGCGGCCGTCGAGTTGATTCGCGAGGCCGGGGCCGAGGTGGTCGAATGTGCCTTCGTGATCGCGTTGCCGGACCTGGGCGGAGTGGAGCGTCTCGAAAAGCTCGGCTGCGCGGTCCATGCGCTGTGTGAATTCGAGGGCGACTGAGCGCGCGTGCGGGTCGAAGGCACGCATCATCGATCGATCTGGCTCGACGAGGAGACGGGCGCCCTCCGGATCATCGACCAGACGAAGCTTCCCCATCGCTTCGAGGTTCGGACGCTCGCGGACTTCGAATCGGTCGTCGAGGCGATCCGGACGATGCGGGTTCGCGGTGCACCGTTGATCGGCGTGACGGCCGCCCACGGGCTCGCGCTGGGTCTGTCGGCCGATCCTGGCGACCGGGCGCTCACGCGGATGGCCAACGAACTGGTCGCCACGCGGCCGACCGCGGTGAATCTGCATTGGGCGGTCGTGCGGTTGGTCGAGTCGGTCTGGTCGCTTCCGCCGGAAGAGCGGGCCGCAGCGGCACGGGCCCGCGCGGTCGCATTGTGCGACGAGGATGTCGCCTGCTGCGAAGCGATCGGAACCCATGGGCTGACACTCCTGCGCGAACTCGCCCGAGAGAAGTCGGGCGAGCCCCTCCAGATCCTGACGCATTGCAACGCCGGCTGGCTCGCGACGGTCGATTGGGGAACGGCGCTCGCGCCGATCTACAAGGCCCATCGCGAGGGCCTCCCCGTCCATGTCTGGGTCGACGAGACCCGACCGCGGAACCAGGGCGCGAGCCTCACCGCCTTCGAGCTGCGCGAAGAGGGCATTCCCCATACCGTGATCGTCGACAATGCCGGGGGCCACCTGATGCAGCGGGGTCTCGTCGACGCCGTTCTCGTCGGCAGCGACCGGACGACGTCGACCGGAGATGTCTGCAACAAGATCGGAACCTATCTGAAGGCGTTGGCGGCCGACGCGAACGGTGTGCCCTTCTTTGTCGCGCTGCCGACGTCGACGATCGATTGGACGATCGACGACGGTCTCGAACAGATCCCGATCGAGGAACGCGACGCCGCCGAGGTTCGGGAAATCGTCGGTCGGACGGCGGAGGGAAGGCTCGAACGGGTGGCCCTCTTCTCGGCGGCGAGCCCGGTCGCGAATCCGGCCTTCGACGTCACGCCCGCCCGCTACGTCACCCGTCTCGTCACGGAAGAGGGCTGCTTCGAGGCCAGTCGCCCCGGCCTCGCGGCCCTGCGGGCGACGAAGGAGGCCGACAGGGACGGCGATTGAAGGCTGAAGATCGATCGCGGAGGGCAGGTGCCCGGGCGCGGTTCCTGCCGGGCTGGCACTGTCCCCTCGGGTGTCTGAGGCGAGGCCGGGGGGCGGGGGGCCGCGGGCAAGGGGGCGTTTCGGGCTCGGGCACGCGGGTTCCGGGGCCAACCCCTGATCGTCGGGCGATCCGGACCGCCCGCGCGAATCGAGGGAAAATCCCCGAGACAACAAAGAGTGTTGCCTTCCCGGGGGGTTCATGTCATGAATGTCTGGTCGTTCTGGCAACGCCTGCCGGACGGCTTCCTTGGGAAGGGAAATTCGACATGGCTGCTGTTTCTGCTCGCCTTGGATTGATCGCCTCCAGTCTGACGGTTCTTTTGCTCGGTTCGCTCGCCGCGACGACCGCCGGCGCCACCGTGATCAGCGGTGCCAGCTCGGGTTTCGACGCGACCTTCGACGCCTCCGTGAACGGAACGCCCGTTCTGTCCGCGGGTCCCGGCGCGCAGGTCTCCGGTGTCGCCCCGCCGGCCTACAGCCTCAGCGATTCGATGGGCAGCTTCGTCTTCTCCGACATCATCCCGATCTCGGATGGCGACATCCTGATCGACTACAGCGTCGACCTTTCGACGGCGACTGCCACGTCCAACGTCGATGGGGGCGCGGGCTCGAGGACGACCAATGCGAGCGGCGGTCTCAGCACGGTCTTCTTCAACATCGCCTTCGATCCGACGGGTTTCATTCCGGCCTTCGACCTGCTGACGCTGAACGCGAGCGTGTTGACGGCGGATGCTTCGGTGACGGGCGATTTCGGTAGCCTGGTCGCAACCGGAAACAGCACGATCATCGGCGGGAGTCTCTTCGTCTTCGGTGAGGGGACCTGGACGATCAACGCGGGGCCTGCCGTCAATACGACCCTGATCAGCCTGCCCGGTCTCTCCCTCGTCCTGAACGAGCAGACCGAGAACTGCAGCGGCCCCGTCGGCGGGACCGATACCTGCAGCATCGACGTGAACGTCGGCCATCTCGAAGTGAACAAGATGATCGGTACGCACATGGTCGGGGCGAGCGTCGTCGTGGGTCACGCGGATGCCAGCCAGGTCGCCGTCGTGCCCGAGCCGACGACGGCGCTTCTGATGGGCATGGGTCTGGCCCTGCTCGCGGGGCGCCGACGCTCCGCCTGACTCGGACGCCTAACACGATTGTCAGGCCCCGTTCCTCCCGGCGGATCCCAGTCGACGACTTCGACCTCCGAGCGGTGATGGATCAGTCCAGCCGAGTCGAACACCGTCTGGATCCTGTCCCGGGCACGAGCTCGAGCAGTCGCAGCCTGGACGCGGGCGATCAGAAGGTCGAGTCCGACCTGCTGGTGGACGCCCCAGAAGTAGACCTCCTCATCCGAGACTTCGTGAAGGTGAATGCCTTCCTCGAGGGCGAATCCCTCCCAGGAAGCGCCGAGCTGGGGACGAACGAGGAACTCCTCACGGGTCGCCGGGCCGGTCCATTCGATCAGTTCGTCGTGAGATTTCGGCATTCGATGCAGCAGAGATCTCATGAGCCAGGTGCATTCTCTTCCTGCACCCCGATGTCCCCCGGGGGTATGATTTTGGGGGGGCAGCTCAACGGTTGAGATCCTTGTAAATCAAAAGTATACATTTTGATATGCAAGATCAGATTGAGCGTCTGCTCGAGAATGAGCTTCATCGGCAACTTGCTCACAATCCAGCCGTCGTCCTGCTGGGGCCGCGTCAGTGTGGCAAGACGACCCTCGCCAGGATGGCGCTCGCGCGGTATCCACGCGTCGCCTACCTCGATCTGGAAAACCCATCCGACGCCGCTCGACTTCGAGACCCTCTGGCCTATTTCGCCCTGCATCCCGACACACTGATCTGTCTGGACGAGATCCAGCGGGCTCCCGAACTCTTTGCGGTCTTACGAGGCTACATCGATCGGGAGGAGCGTACGGGCATGTTCCTCTTGTTGGGCTCCGCCTCCCGAGATCTGCTGCAGCAAAGCTCGGAAACCCTGGCGGGTCGGATTTCGTACCTTGAACTGGGCCCCTTCCTCGCGGATGAGATCCCGAGCTCCGGACCGCAGGACGAGAATCGCCTCTGGGTCCGAGGTGGCTTTCCGCGCAGCTTTCTCGCCGCCGACGAACAGGCGAGTGTCGATTGGCGCCGAAACTTCGTGCAGACCTTCCTGGAGCGCGATATCGGCGCACTGGGCTTCAGGATTCCTCCCGCCAGGCTGGGTCGGCTCTGGCGCATGTGCGCGCATCTTCACGGTGGCCTCCTGAACGCGAGTCGACTCGCCGGCTCTCTCGGGGTGAGTGCCCCGACGGCTCGATCCTACGTCGACATCCTGAACGGCACGTTCATGCTTCGAGCGCTCGAACCTCTCGAAGTCAATCTCGGCAAACGCCTCGTGAAGTCGCCCAGGATCTACGTTCGCGACAGCGGGATCCTGCACAGTCTGCTCGGCATCGATACCCACGAAGAACTCCTGGGCCATCCGACCCTGGGCAGCTCGTACGAAGGATTCGTCATCGAAAACCTGATTGCCCACGCTCGTGGCTGGGCTCCGTCCTTCTATCGAACGGCTGCGGGGGCTGAACTCGATCTCGTTCTCCAGAAAGCGAACCGGAAGATCGCTTTCGAAATCAAGGCGTCCTCCACACCCGCCGTCCAGAGGGGCTTCTGGAACGCCGTCGAAGATCTTCAACCCGAGGAAGTCTGTGTGATCGGTCCCGTGGAAGAGCCCTATCCGTTGACGCAGGACATCATGGTCCGTCCCCTCATGGATGCCCTCCGGCGGCTCGCCGAATGGACGTCATGAGATCCCGTAGAACGCCCGATACCACGCCACGAAGCGCTCCATCCCCTCTTCCAGTCTGACCTTCGGCCGGTACCCGACGGCTTCGGCCAGGGCCGAGACATCCGCACAGGTCGCCTTCACGTCCCCGGGCTGCATGGGGAGCATGTTCTTCGTGGCCTTCCGGCCCGTGCACGCTTCGATCACTTCGATGTAGCGCAGCAACTCGACCGGCCTCTCACAGCCGATGTTGAAGATCCGCCAGGGCGCATCGCTTCGCGAGGCGTCGGGCGCGCCGGAATCGTAGGCCGGGTCCGGCTCGGCCGGTCGGTCGGCGGTCCGGAGGACGCCCTCGACGATGTCGTCGATGTAGGTGAAGTCGCGCTGGTGGTCGCCATGGTTGAAGACATCGATCGGCTCGCCCTCGAAGACCTTCTTCACGAAGAGGAAGGGCGACATGTCCGGCCGGCCCCAGGGACCGTAGACCGTGAAGAAGCGCAGACCCGTCGTCGGCAGCCGGTAGAGATGGGCATAGGTATGGGCCATCAGCTCGTTGGCGCGCTTGGTGGCGGCGTAGAGGCTCACGGGATGATCGACGGCATCCTTTTCGGAAAAGGGCGTCTTCGTGTTGCCGCCGTAGACGGAGCTGCTCGAGGCGTAGACCAGATGATCGACCTCGTGATGCCGGCAGCCTTCCAGCACGTTCAGGAAGGCGTCGAGGTTGGCGCGGCCATAGACCTGGGGATGGTCGATCGAATAGCGGACCCCCGCCTGGGCCGCGAGATGGATGACGCGCAGCGGGCGCTCGCTCGCGAACAGGGACAGCGTCCGGTCCGTGTCGGCGAGATCGAATTCGTGGTGGGCGTAGCTCGACGAAGGCAGGAGCCGGTCGAGGCGGGCGCGCTTCAGCCCGACGTCGTAGTAGTCGTTCATGTCGTCGACCCCGACGACCTCGTCCCCACGCGCCAGCAGCGCTTCCGCGACGGCCGCCCCGATGAACCCCGCCGTCCCCGTCACCAGGATCTTCATCTACGCTGCACGGCCTCCGCCGATCAGGATAGAGGAGTCGCCGTGGGGCCGCCCGATCCCTCCGTCGCGAAGCACCCGCGATCCGGCCTGCTCCAGCGGTCCGAGGTCAGGGCGGAGGGGAGCGCCGCGCGCAGTTGTCGAGGCGCGCACTTCCCTCGAGCGAAGCCCTGTCCTCGTGCGCCGAGACCTGTCCGAGCACGGTGCTCCCCTCCGCCCTGACCCTGGCACGGCCGCAGGTCATTTTCCGCGCTAGATCCGGATCCGCCTCCAGGCCCCCGATCGGAAGCGCAGGAGCAGATATCCCGCCAGGAGCACGATTGCGCCCAGGCCGCCCAGCCAGGCGCCCGTGAGTCCCCAGCCCATCGGAAAGGCCAGGAGATAGGCGAGGGGAAGAAAGACGAACCACGAGAGCAGGCATCGGACGAG
>DRKE01000491.1 GCA_011051925.1 Deltaproteobacteria bacterium | reverse complement strand
GGGCCTGGTTGACGATCATCAGCGCCCGCTCGGAATCGCGCGCGACACCGCCCCAGTTCATTCCACCCGCCGTATGCGGCATCTGGATCGATCCCTCGAGGGTCGGTGGCGTGAAGAGACCGTCATGGCGATAGGTCTCGATCTTCTTTCGGCAATCGTGTCGATCGATCGGCGTGAACCCGAACGCGTCCTCGGGCTCGAGGGCCAGGGGATGAAGGGGCGGGATATGGGTCGGAAAGGGCTGGGTCGGAGACAGGGTCTCTCCCGGAACGCCATCACCGGGAACGGGCCGTTCCTCGATGGGGAACATCGGCTGCCCCGTCTTCCGATCGAGCAGGAAGACGAACCCCATCTTCGTCGTCTGCAGCAGTCCCGGCCCGCCCCCGCCGACGCCGGGAATCTGGAAGAGCGTCGGGGGACTGGGCGTGTCGTAGTCCCAGAGATCGTGATGGACCCATTGGCGGTGCCAGACCACCCTCCCCGTTTCGGCATCGAGAGCCACCGTCGAGCTGCCGTAGTAGTCGAGTCCGTCGCGCAGGCCGCCGAAAAGGTCGGGGGAGGCATTGCCCGTCGGAACGAAGACGAGCCCCCGCTCCGGATCCGCCGTGATGATCGACCAGACATTGGGCGTCCCCGCCGCATAGCGCCGCCCCGTCTCCGGATCCGGCTTGCCCGTCCAGTCCGGCGGAACGGGATCCCAGGCCCAGACCAGACGCCCGCTCCGCGCATCGAAGGCCCGCACGACGCCGGCGGGAGCATCGACCCGGACATTGTCCGCGACCAGTGCGCCGATCACGACGCGATCGTTCACGATCTGGGGAGGCGATGTCGGCAGGTACTCCCAGGGCGGCGCGTCGGCCAGGCCCTCGCGCAGGGCCACGCGCCCCCCATCGCCAAAGGAAGGACAGGGATGACCCGTATCCGCATCGAGCGCGATCAGTTCCGAGTCGGCGGTCCCATAGAAGATCCGCTTCCGACACAGCGCGCCCGCATTCGCCCGGACATCCTCCCAGTACGACACACCGCGACAGGTGAGCGGATAGGGACCCTCCCCATGGCGTGCCTTCAATCCCGGATCGAAGCGCCACTTCTCCTCCCCGGTCTCCGGATCGAGCGCAAAGACACGCATGAAGGGCGTGCAATAGTAGAGCCGATCGTTCACGACGAGCGGTGTCGCCTGGAAGGCCGTCACCTTGGACGCCCCGGAGCCGTCGAAGAAGTCTCCGCTTCGATGGGTCCAGGCGACCTCCAGTCGATCCACGTTCTCCCGCGTGATCTGCGTGAGGGGCGAATAGTGGGTCGCCCCCCGATCGCCCCCCCACCAGGGCCATTCGGCGGTCGGACCCGTGAGATCGATCTCCGTGTGACGATCGCAGGCGACGAAGGAAACCAGGACGCAGGCCACGGCAAGCAGAGCGGGCCCGCAAACGCGGATTCGACGGACTCGATCCAAGGTACGAGAAGCCTCCCCATCCGATGACGGCCGGATCCAGGTTAGCCCAACGACGGAGCGGATCGGACGCCCGGAACGAGCATCGTGTGATCCCATGGCATCCGGAACGCATGCGGGGAATGCGCTTTTCGCGGAATGTGTTAGACCGGGGTGTCAGACCCCGCGTTTCGGATCCAATCGAATACGCCAGCCTCGAGATCGACTGCGAATGGAATACAGCAACATCCTGCTCGAAGAATCCGATGGCATCGCCACGATCACGCTCGATCGCCCGGAAAAGCTGAACGCCTATACGACGGAGATGGGTGAGGAGGTCACCCATGCCTTCCGCAGCCTGCAGCGCGACGAATCGGTGCGCGTCGTGATCCTGACGGGCGCGGGGCGCGCGTTCTGCGCGGGCGTCGACCTCGAACACCTGAAGGCCCACGACGAGGACCGGAATGTCTCGGCCGGACCCCGCCTCGGCGAAGAGGATTTCCTCCGGAAACTGCCCCTCGAGATGCGCGACTACCCGAAACCGATCATCGCGGCGATCAACGGTCATGCCGTCGGCGTCGGACTGACCATGGTGATGCCCTGCGACATCCGGATCGCGGCCGAAGACGCCCGACTCGGCTTCGTGTTCGCCCGGCTGGGAATCCTGCCCGGCCTCGGATCGACCCATCTCCTGCCCCATCTCGTCGGCATGGCCCGCGCCCAGGAACTCGTTCTGACGGCGAAGAAGATCCCGGGATCCGAGGCGGCCGCGATCGGATTGGTCAACCGCGCCGTCCCTTCGGCCGACGTGCTTCCCGAGGCCCGGGCGATGGCCAGGGAAATGGCCGGGATCGATCCCGTCGTCCTCGCCCACGCGAAACGCGCGCTGCATTTCGGTGCGGCCCATTCGATGGCCGAGTCGATGAAGAACGAACAGCGGGAAAGCCAGGCGCTCAAGAAGGCGAAAGCCTGATTCCGATGCGATCCGGGACGACCGGTCCGACCAGACCGGTCGACATGCGACTCACCCGTCGTCCCAGGGCATGAAGGGAATCGGCCGGCCGATCGCCGCCATGAAATCCTCGATGAACTTGTAGGTGATGCCCCAGAGGACCGGGGCCTGCTCGTCGTCGAGAAGCCGGATCGTGGGAAGCGACAGACACTGCTCGCGGTAGCGGAACTCGCGAACCGATTGGCGATCCGGGTCCGCCAGCACCGAAAGCGGCGTCCAGAAGGCCTCCCGGATCTCGTAGTTGGGATGGAGATCCGGCCTCGGCGCGACACCGTAGACGAACGCCGAAACACAGATCGATTCGGCATGCCCGAGCACGTCGCCCAGACGCCCGAGCGCGCGGCTCCGAGAGGAATCCGCCAGATCGACTCCGACCTCCTCGAGTGTTTCCCGCTCCGCTGCGCTCCGGGCATCCGCGTCCCCGGGATCGAGTCGACCGCCGGGAAAGGCCAGATGACCGGACCAGGGATCGCCTTCGTGTTCCGCTCTCCGGATGAAGAGCACTTCCAGCTCGGACTCCCCCTCCCAGAGAACGAGGGCCACCGCCGCGCGAAGGCTCGCCGGCGCAGCGTGGATCCAGGGTGGACGCTGCGCGAGCGCCCGGGCCACCCCATCGAACCCGATCCGCTCCTTTCCGCTCGTCGGCTCCCGGACCATCAGATCTGCCTGCTCTGGTCCGACCAGTAGCGATCCCGCAACCGACGGATGTAGAGCTTGCCGCTCGGGTGGCGGGGAAGCGTATCTTCGAAGTCGATCGAACGCGGAACCTTGTAGCCGGCAAGCCGGGTCCGGACGAACGACAGGATCTCCCGTTCCAGTTCCTCGGAAGGCGGGAATCCCTCACGCAACTCGACCGCCGCCTTGACCGACTCCCCCCACTCCTCGTCGGGGATCCCGAAGACCCCGACGTCCGCGACGGCCGGATGGTCGATCATCACCTGCTCGATCTCCGCCGGATAGATGTTCACCCCACCCGAGATGATCATGTTCGAACGCCGGTCCGCGAGATGGACATAGCCCTCCTCGTCGACATAGCCGACGTCTCCGATCGTGAAGACGCCGGGCTCGAGGTAGGCGCCCTCGGTCTTCTCCTCGTCACCATGATATTCAAAGGGGCGATCGGAAAGACGGCTGCGGCAATAGAGATCGCCCACCTCGTTGGCCGCGAGCCGCCGACCCGCTTCGTCGACCGCGAAGACCTCGAAAGCCGGCAAGGCCCGACCGACGGTCCCGGGATGGGCCAGCCAGTCGCGGGAGTCGATCAGGGTATTCACCCCGCCCTCCGTCCCGCCCCAATATTCGACCAGAACGGGCCCCCACCATTCGATCATGGCTTTCTTCACGCTGACCGGGATCGGCGCAGCACCATGCAGGGCCATTTCGAGGGACGGTGCCGAAAACGCCCGTCGTTCCTGCACGGGAAGTCGGAGCAGGCGGACGAACATCGTCGGAACGAAATGGGCGTGCGCCACGTCCCGCCGCGCGATCGTCTCGAGCGCCGTGGAGGCATCCCATTCCGGCATGATGAGGATCGGCGCCCCGTTCGCGTTGTCGTAGACGGCGAACATCAGGGGCGCGGCGTGATACATCGGCCCCGTGATCAGATGCGGCCCCTGGCCGCCCAGGCCGACCGCGTCGCCCAGCTTCCCATGATGGACGAGTGCCGCACCCACATTCGACGGAACCGCACGCTTCACGCCCTTGGGTCGTCCCGTGGTCCCGCTGGTGTAGATCATGTTGCCGCCGGCGGGCGCCTCGACATCGAGCGGTCTCGGGCGGACTGAGTCCAGCTCCCGATCGAGCTCGCTCCCCGCCCGCAGCACGTGGGTCTGGGCTCGGCCGGCCGAGGCCCTGAGAGCGACCTCGGCATAGCGATCGTCGGTCACGAGCAGGCGACTGTCCGAATCCGCGACGACATAGCGGATCTCGTCTTCGGCGAGATGCCAGTTGATCGGCGTTACCCATTGGCCGGCCAGGACCGCACCGAGCAACAGCTCGATCACTTCCACCCGGTTCCCCATCAGGATCGAGATATGGGCGCCGGGTTCGAGTCCCGCCTCGTACCGAAGGAAATCCGCGAAACGATGGCTGCGATCGAGCAGTTCGGCGAAGGTCCGCTGGCGCGTCCCATCGTCGACGGCGAGCTCGGAGCCCCGCTCGCGGGCGAGATCGAGAAGCATGCTCCGACGCCCCCGACTACTCGAGCGGATCTTCGACGAGGATCGCGCTGCAATTCGGGCCGGAAAGACTCGAGAGCAGGCTTTCGCTCCTCATGGGGCGAACCACGTCGCCCTTCAGGATCTCGTCCGTCGCCTTCTCGGGATCGATCGCGACCCAGGACGATTGCGCACTCACCTGATCGCTCACCTTCCCCAGGGCGAGAACGCGCTCCGATCGCGTTTCCACGCCTTCGGGACTGATCGAGCGCTGTTCGCGGCGGATCTCGACGACGTTGCCGGGTTCGATTCCCTGGGCCGATCCCAGGGTGATCCGATAGATATGACGATCGGCCTCTGGTGCCTTGCGATGGGCCACGACGTGACCGCGTGGGGCCAGACGCTTGCCCAGGGGCAGATCGAGACAGCTGAGCGCCTCGTCGAGGGCAGTCTCGAGAAGCACACCCAGGGTGACCGGCGCGATGCTGCAGGCGGGATCGAGGTCCTTGTTCTCCTGTGCGACCGCGTGCCGGAGTTCGAAGGTCCGCTCGGTCCGATCCGGGATTCCGCGAGTCGGATCACCCTGTCGGACGAGCTCGATCTCCAGTTGGATCTCCACGCGGTGGGTGCAGGTCCCGGGCTTCTGCGCGACATCCGCTTCGGATTGCCAGAGAAACTTGAAGGGCTTCTCCCAGCTCGACGAGTACTCGATCCGCTCGATCCGGGTCACGAGCGCGAAATCCGCGGCCCGTCCCTCTCCCGACGACTCGCCATCCGACCCCGCGTCCTCCCGCCCGCCATCGATGACCAGGGCACCGGCATTCGTCGCGATCCGCTCGAGGGCGCGATGCACCTCCCGCCGGGCGGCCCGCAACGTCGCGTCATCGATCCCGGGGCCGGGACGATCGACGAGCACGACATCGAAGGCGCGCTTTCGCATCTCGTCCCGCGACGGATACGGCACGACCTGATTCATCGGAACCTCCTGATAGGCCTCGAGGTCCGAAACCCGGGACGAAACACACCCCTGACCGAGCGCCATCGATCCGACGATCGCCACCAGCCCGGATACCCCGCGCAGGAGCGCCTTCATTCCGGATCCGACGGCCTCGGATCTTTCGTGCCCGCGTCCGAAGGTCCGGGCGGGCGAGACTCGGGCAAGCCGCCTCTTCCGCTTCCGCCCGCCGTCGCCCTCTGTCCTCCCGTCCATCCGCACGCCTCCCTCATGCATCCGCTCCATCCGCCCCCTCGTCGGTTCTGCTGACGAACGGGCGGGAGGGTACAGCCCGCGGGGCGAGATGCCAGCCGGTCCGGCCCGGAAGCGCCCCCGCGTATCGCTGCACCCGGCTGGTTCTGCTAATGAATGCCGCATCATGCAGATCGAACGGGTCGGTATTGTCGGATGGCGGGGCATGGTGGGCTCCGTCCTCCTCGAGCGGATGCTCGCGGAGGGCGATCTGGCGGGCGTCGGAACGACCTTCTATTCGACGAGTCAGGTCGGACAGTCCGCGCCGGATCTGGGCGCCGGCCCTTCGACGCTCGAAGACGCCTACGACTTCGCCTCGCTCTCGAAGCAGGACGTCATCCTGACCTGTCAGGGCGGCGACTACACCAAGCAGGTGCTGCCCCGGCTTCGGGAACAGGGCTGGGCCGGCCATTGGATCGATGCAGCGAGCGCCAAACGGATGGATGAGGATGCCGTGATCGTCCTCGATCCCGTCAATCGCGAGGTCATCGATCGCGGAATCGAAGCCGGCATCCGGAACTTCATCGGCGGCAACTGTACCGTCAGCCTGATGCTGCTCAGCCTGGGCGGGCTCTTCGAAGCCGATCTCATCGAGTGGATGACCTGCATGACCTATCAGGCGGCCTCGGGCGGCGGCGCGCGCCACATGCGCGAACTCGTCGCCCAGATGGCGATGCTCGGCCAGCAGAGTGGATCCCTTCTCGCCGATCCCGAATCCGGAATCCTTCCCCTCGATGCCCGGATCTCCGAGCTCCTCGCACACGAGGACTTCCCGACGGACCAGTTCGGCGTCCCCCTCGCCGCCAGCCTGATCCCCTGGATCGATTCGGCCATGGAGGCGGGGGACACCCGGGAGGAGTGGAAGGCCTTCGCGGAAGGCAACAAGATCCTCGGTCGGCAGGACGACCCGATCCCGATCGACTCGGTCTGCGTCCGGATCGGCGCAATGCGCTGTCACAGCCAGGCTTTCACGATCAAGCTCCGCCATGACGTTCCGATCGACGAGATCGAGACCCGCCTCGACGAAGCCAACGATTGGGTTCGCCTCGTCCGCAACGACAAGGCGTCGACCCTCGCCGAGTTGACGCCTGCTGCCGTCACGGGAACCCTCGACATTCCCATCGGTCGCGTCCGCAAGCTCCGCCTCGGCCCCGAGTACCTCGGCGCCTTCACCGTCGGCGATCAGCTCCTCTGGGGCGCCGCCGAGCCCCTCCGCCGGATCTTCCGGATCCTCCGCGATCACGACTGACACCCACGGCACCGGCCCCCCTCGCGCCCTCCCCAGGAACACCGAGCAGGGCGCAGACAGAAGGCCGCGGAGATCCGGTGCCAGCGACGTTCGACTAGCTTTGCTTCGGGCCGCCCATCACGCCCGGCCACCTCGATCCCCCGATCGTATCGACGAAGGGCCAATAGGCATCGGGGTCGAGGGCGCCTTCGAGGGTGATCTCGCGTCCCAGGAACTGCGACCACCAGAGCCTCGCCCCCAGGTACTCGCGAACGGGAAGCAGACTCGCGATCGGATCCCAGCGACTCGGCAGCAGCCGCAGATCGCCTTCGACGTTCTCGACGTGGGTCGTCGCGTAGGTGCTCCTCACGCGAACGACGTGGGGCGGAAAATCATAGGCCTTCTCTGCGCCGCCCACGGCGCGGGAAACCTTGATCCACCATTCGTTCTCTTCGTGGTCCGGCGGATTCTCCGTCGGTCCCGTCGACCGCCCCTCGAACTCGAGGAAGGTATATCCCTGATGCGTACAGCGGGCGGTCACGCTTTCCCCGAGCCGGTAGTAGTCGATCTCGCAGGGATATTTCGGCTGACCGTTCATGTCCCGGCTGATGAAGATCGCCGATTCCTGATCGATTCCGTAGCCGAGGGTGTACATGCCGGGAATGCCCCGATAGTCCGCGTCGATCGTCATGAAGATTCCGTATTCGGGGACGTCGGGCACAGGCACGTTGTAGATCGACAGATGGACGTTCGGCTCCGCACCGGGTTCGATCCCGGGTGGCAGGAGCGCGGCCACCTTGTCGGTATCGGTCCGATAGTCGATCTTGAGGATCGGCCAGTTGCGGATGTCGCCGGGACTGCCTTGGGGTGTGGACATGTCGTGTTCTCCTCTTCGGGCGCGTCGCGAGGAATGGGGTTCCACCGATCCGGGCGCGGATCTCATGCTGGCCGCATCGCCCGGACCAGCCCGATCCCCGATGCGACTCGAAGTCACTCTCGACGAGAGCCTAGACCGCTCTGCCGGCCGGCGCATGACCCCTTCCGGGGCGGTTCGCGGGCCCGGATTCGCGCGGACCGCAGGAGGGACGTAGCATGGACGAACCGTCCCCTGGACCGGGCGATGGCAAGCAGGGAAAAGCGATCCGGACACCCCGATGACATACCGCTCCTTCGGCGAACAGGCGCTCCACTACTTCATCCGACCGCATTCGGAGCGGCCGACCGCGCCGATCCTGTCACCGGCCGCCTGGTCGGGCGCCGAGATGCGCGCGCGGGAATCGGAGTGGCACGAACGACTCGGGCAGGCTGAGATCGCCGAGCTCGAGGCGGGCCTGGAACGCCTCGAGAAAGCAGGGACGCCGCTCGAAAGCGTCGATCGCGATCGGCTGTCGCTTCCCCTGCTCTCGAAGAGGATCGCGGCATGGCGAAACGAGCTCATGCACGGGCGGGGATTCATCGTCGTATCGGGCCTGCCCGTCGATGACTGGGGCGAGAAACGCTCGGCCCTGGCCTTCTGGGCCCTCGGCCACCAGCTGGGCCTCCCGGGTGCCCAGAACGCCCAGGGAGAACTGCTCGGACACGTCATCGACTACGGCGAGCAGACCGATTCGCCGAATGTCCGTCTCTACCGCACGACGAGCAACATCGGTTTCCATTGCGATGCCGCCGATGTCGTGGGGCTTCTCTGTCTCCAGACGGCCCGCGCGGGGGGCCAGAGTCGGATCGCGAGCTCCGTCGCTCTCTGGAACGCGATCTTCGAACGCGACCCGGAATGCGCCCTCACCCTCTTCGAGACCTGGGCCCTCGACCGGCGCGGCGAACACCCGCCCGACCAGCCGGGCCACCTCGAGCTGCAACCGTGCTGCCTGGGCGCGGACGGGGTGTTGCGAACCTTCTATCACAGCGAGTATTTCCGGTCCGCGGAGCGCCTGCCCGAAGTCGGAAGACTGCCGGAACGAAAGCGCCGACTGCTCGATCTCTACGACGACCTCGGCGCTTCGCCGGAATTCCATCTCGACATGTGGCTCGAGAAGGGCGACATGCAGTTCATTTCGAACCACAGCGTGGTGCACGCCCGTACGGAATACGAGGACGATCCGGACCCCGCCCGCAAGCGCCACCTCCTGCGACTCTGGCTGTCGCTGGAGGATGGATCCTGAGCCGCGGAGCGGTCCTCAGCAGGCCTCGAAGAGTGCCGCGAAGCCCTGGCCTCCACCGATGCACATCGTGACGATTCCGTAGCGACCGCCCGTTCGCTTCAGCTGGCGGACGAGCAGACCGGTCATCCGCGAACCCGTCATGCCGAAGGGATGGCCGATCGAGATCGACCCGCCACAGGGATTCAGCTTCTCGTTCGGAATCTCGAGCTCCCGCTGGCAGTAGAGCAGCTGGGAAGCGAAGGCCTCGTTCAACTCGACGATGTCGATGTCGTTCATCGTGAGTCCATGGCGCTTCAACAGCTTCGGCACGGCAAAGACGGGACCGATCCCCATCTCTTCCGGCGCACAACCCGCGACGGCAGCCCCCCGATAGACCGCCATCGGCTCGATTCCGAGCTGTTTCGCGCGATCGGAGGACATGAGCAGCGTGACCGAAGCGCCGTCCGAAAGCTGGGAGGCATTGCCCGCCGTGACCGTACCGTCTTCCTTGAAGACGGGCTTCAGCTTCTGGAGCCCTTCGAGGGTCGTATCGGGCCGGTTGCATTCATCCCGGTCGAAGGTGACGTCCTCCTCGTAGGGCTCGCCATCCTTCGGCGTCACCTTTCGCGTCACCTTCATCGGAACGATCTCTTCGGCGATGTACCCGGCCTCCGCTGCGGCGGCATAGCGCTGCTGGCTCTGGAGGGCATAGCGGTCCTGGTCTTCCCGGGAGACGCCATAGCGTTCGGCCACGATCTCGGCGGTCACGCCCATCGGGAAATAGAGCCCCGGGAACCGCTCCTGCGCGGTCTTGTTGACCATCCGCGTCGTATTCATCGTGCCATCCTGCATCATCGTGATCGTCTCGACACCACCGCCGATCGCGACCTCCGCGCCGTTCAGCAGGATCTGGTTCGCCGCCATCATGATCGCCTGCGAGCCCGACGAACAGAACCGGTTCACCGTCGTGGCCGCCGCCGTCTGCGGCACGCCTCCGACCATCGCGGCGATTCGGGCGATGTTCATGCCCATGCAGCCCTCGGGATAGCCGCAACCGAGGATCACGTCCTCGATCTCCGCCGGATCGAGGTCGGGTTGCTGCGCCAGGAGTTCCCGGATGACGTGGGCCGTGAAATCCACGGGCTCGGTCAGGTTGAGGGAGCCACGATGGGCCTTGGCGAGGCCGGTTCGCAGACTGCCGACGATGACGGCTTCACGTGCCATGAGCTTCTCCTTTGACCCGCTCCCCCGCATGGGAAGCCATGGGGAACGGGGACTCGGGGGCGAGGGATACGAGCCTGGAAAGCCTATGTCAGCTCGATTCCCGGAACAACTCGAATACCGGAACGACCGGTCATGTCGGCGAACGGGGCATGGGGATGCGCCATCGTTCAATCCGGCCCGCCAGGCGCCTCGTACCAGATCGGCGAAGTCCAGGCCCGCTCCTGGATCGATTTCGGCACGGCCGGATCGCAGCAGCTCTCGAGACCCGCGCGGAGCGTCGACGGATCCGCACAGTCGACACCCGCGCGCAGACAGACATACGCGTTCCAACGGCAGCTCGGATTCTGGATGATCCGAGCGTAGTAGAGCGCATGCCGGTCCGGATCGAAGTCGGGATCGGCCCAGACACGACAGAGTTCGTCCGCACCCCGCCCCCTGGGTTCGCAGGTCGAGAAATCGACGCTGGCCGACGCATCGAAATCATCGAGGAGATCATGGACTTCCGTGTGCGCGTGTCCGTCCTCCTCCCAGGCCTTGACGACCTGGATCCGCTGGAGGAGTCCACCGGGGTCTCCGGGCACACCCGGGTCCCGAAGGGCCGCCACGAGAAACCGGGGCGCCGAAGCGCCCGCCGGTCGGGCAGGGAGCACCCCCCCCATCGGCACGCCCCGGGCATCGGCGAGGCGAACGCGATCGGGATCGCCGCATAGAGAGGGCTCGAGGTCCCATCCCCCGAAGAAGCGCACGATCATCCGGGGGCCGCTCGTCCCGTAGACCTCGCGTCGCTTCATCGCCTCGAAGATCGCGTCGCGGGAATTCTCTTCGGCCCAGACGACCGCCAGACCACCCGGGTTGTACCAGATCGAATCCGGCATCGGAGGCGTTTCGAGTCGATGGGTCACGACGCCCGCCGCATGACCGACGAATCCCGACTCCGACACGAAACCCGGGGCCGCGAGATGGGTATCGGTCGAGCCGATCATGCCGAGCCGAAAGGGATTGACGCCGACCCGCCGATGCTGGACGAGCCCCGTCGCCAGGGCCTCGCGGACATAGCTCATGGGCGGAATCGGCGTTCCCTTCAACAGCGGGCTCGACTCCTCACCGAGCTTCGCCGAAGGCAGCTTCTCATAGCCACAGAGCTCATCCTCCGCCGTCACGCCGCACTCGCTGCTCCCCTTGTGCTGCGTCACCTCGACCAGCCGCTCGAGTCGGGCCCTGCGAGCCGCATCGGCACCCGTGATCGGCGAACCGTCCCCACGTACGGTCTGGAAGATCAGCCCGCCGCTGACATTCGAGTTGTGGGGGATCGCGATCACGTCGCAGCCCGTTCCCCGATCGATGCATTCCCTTTCGAGGGCACTCCAGAGGCCCTCCGCCGTCGGCGTGTCGACGTAGTTGGTCGGCGTCGCCTGATGCAGATCATTCCGGAAGATGATGTTGCGATGGATGTTCCGCCCATCGGGCATGCCCGTCCACTCGTAGCCGATGAAGGTCGTGAAGGAACAGCGATCGGTCCGATCGTAGTGGGCCTGCGCCGCCGCGACGATCTCCCGCCAGGGATCCCGAGCGACATCGCGGCAATGCGATCCATCTTTTCCGCACATCGAATAACGCGGCATTCCGACCGCCTGGTAGACCCGGCTGTTCACCGCGATATAACCGAGCTTCGGAAAGAAGCGGATGAACCGGCAGAGCCAATCCTCATGCCCCTCGACGCCCGGCGTGGAGCAGATCCGCGTCTCGCCGAGCAGCTCGGCGTGATCCGTGACCACCGCGAAATCGAGGGGACGTCGGAGTCGGATCTCCTGCGCCGGCTTGCCCTCGGCGGAGAAGGGCTGGACACCGATCGCCTCCCCCTTCGCGAAACGATAGGCATCATCGGGTCGGCCCCGACTTCCCTGGACCCAGGCGTCGAACGAGAGCGCCGTATGGACATGGGCATCCCCGAAGAAGGGTTGTCGCAGCGGATCGGAAACACGGCACGGCGCCCGTTCTTCCGTGCGCTCGAAGCTGCCGCCGACCCCCGCCGCCGAAGCGAGCGCAATGCCGGACAGGAGCGCGATCGCCCGACGAACGAAGAAGCCGCTCCGCGTCATCGATAGAGCACCGGCAGGGAGGCATGAGCGTCATCATGGTGGAATTGCGAGTCATAGGGATCGTCGAACGAGAACCAGACGACGAGCCCCGCGCAGATTCCCAGGGCGATCCAGGGTCGCAGACGATCGGAGAAGCGGGCCAGCAGCCCCTTTTCCACGAGCACGACGACGCCGAAGAGGAGCGCTCCATAGACGAGGGCATGTACCCAGAAGAGCACCAGGAGCGTTCCGACCATGCCACCCGCCCCTTCGCGCAGGATCAGGCGGGTCAGCGAGACCGCGAGCTGGGCATAACGGGCAACGGGCACCAGCGATCCATCCAATCCGAGCAGCGGCAGGGGCCAGGTCAGCAGGAGGACCAGAAAGAGCGCCCAGCGGATCATCGTCGCCTGCCCTCCGTCCCCTCCGAGCCGCCCGCCCGCTCGAGCGCCAGGCGCTGGCGATTGCGCCGAGCCGTGTTGATCAGTTCGACCGAGAGGGAGAACGCCATGGCGAAATAGATATAGCCCTTGTCGACATGCTGCCCGAGCCCTTCGACGATCAGCATCACGCCGATCAGGATGAGAAAGGAGAGCGCCAGCATCTTCATCGTCGGGTGGGCTTCGATGAAGGCGCTGATCACTTCCGCGAAGACCAGCATGATCCCCACCGACGCGACGATCGCGGCGATCATGACGGCGATTTCCTTCGCCATGCCCACCGCCGTGATGACGGAATCGAGAGAGAAGACGATGTCGAGGGCCATGATCTGGAGGACGACACCGCCCAGGGAGACCACGACAACGGTCCGATCGCGACGGAGTGGCCCCTCGAGCTCGTCGTGGATTTCCCAGGTCGCCTTGGCCACGAGAAAGAGACCGCCTGCCAGGAGGATCAGGTCATGGCCCGAGACGTCATGACCCGAGACGCTGAACAGCGTCATCGTCAATCCCATCACCCAGCTGATCAGCAGCAGGAGCGCGATCCGCATGCCCATCGCGGCGAGCAGACCGAGGCGCCGAGCCAGGGCCTGCCGATGGGCCGGAAGCTTCTGGCTCAGGATCGCGATGAAGACGATGTTGTCGATTCCGAGAACGATTTCGAGAAGCGTGAGGGTCGCCAGCGCCATCGCGTTCTCGAGCGTGAGCAAGGCCTCCAGGCTTCCCCCTCCTTTTCCGCTTCCTCCGACCCGTTCGCGACCGACGAGGCGGATCGGGAATCCATGGAATCCCCGAGCGCCCTGCGGCCCCACTCGCGGGGCCCCACCCCCCCGCCCCCGACGCCATCCCGGATCGGCGATTCATGCGCAAGTCGGGCCCCGGGACATACCACAGCGTCGGGCAGGCCGGGAAGACGTGGGCGCCGGAAAAGTTTGCAGGACCCCACGAAAAAAGCGTCCCCGGCGGCGATCCCCGGCCACCTACTGGAACGAGCCGTTCCGTACCCGGATGGAGCCCCACGGATCGTCCGCTCGCACGTTCGGACTTCCATTCCGACGGGGATGGGAGACACGGAGAGGGGATCCCTCCGATCCGATCACGCGATTCGGTCCTGTATCCGGCCCTGTCCTATGATCGAAGGCGGAGCAGCTCGGCCCGCCCGACCCGATCGACGCCCGATCGACGAAGGCACGAGCGACCGCAGAACCGGCTCCACGAGCTCGACAGGAGAGCCAACGAGGACATGGCCGACGTGAGAAGCGAAGCGACGACGGACCCGACCCGCGCGTGCGGCGGCAGCCAATCCGCCCGCCGCCGCCGCGCCTGGATCTCCGCCCTCCTGCCTCTCGTCCTGGTGGTGGCCTGGGGCGCCTCGCCGGGTCTCGCCCCGAGCTTCGCTCGTGCCGAATCCCCCTCCGAGTCCTCCCTCCCTTCCGGAGAACCGCCCGCTCCCCGGACCGTCCAGCCGGTCGATGTCGTCTTCGTTCTCGACAATTCGGGCAGCATGAAGGAGAACGATCCCGACTTCCTGACACGAGAAGCCGTGATGGATTTCGCTACGGTGCTCGCCCACGATCCCGGCATCGACGGCCGGGTGGGCGTCGTCCTCTTCGACGAACGCTCCCATCTCGCGCTGGGCCTCACGCCGATCGAGCGGGGCCAGACCGACGAGCTGCTTCGACGGGCCCTCGATCGGCTCGACTTCTCGGGCCAACGGACCCAGGGACCCGCAGGAATCGAGCGGGCCCTCTACGAACTGCGCGAAAAGGGACGCCCAGAGGCGCGCCGGGCGATCGTCTTTCTCAGCGATGGAAAGATCGACACAGGAGATCGCCGCAAGGATCTCGAGGCCGCCGCCTGGCTCCGCGATGACCTCGCGAAGGCGAGCGAATCCGAAGGCGTCCGGATCTTCGGGATCGCTTTCACCGATGTCGCCGACTATCAGCTCATGCAGACCCTCGCCCGGCGGACCGGCGCCCGCTATTTCCGCGCCTTCCAGGCGGCCGAGCTGCCGGGGATCGTCGAAGAGGTCCTCGGCTCGATCCGCCGCACCGACCTCTACGATCTCGCATCGGCCGACGCCCGGCCCTTCGAGGGCCCCGGAGAAAGCAGCGACGTCCCCCCGGCCGTCGCGACGGGTCCGGCCAGCGACGACGCGTCGTCCGCGCGAGGGCTGCTGCTCGGCCTGATCCCCGCGGCACTCCTGCTCGCCGCAGGCGCGCTCTATTGGCGTCGTCGGTCTCGCGACCCCTCGGCCGACCCGGTCATCGCACAGGCCGCCCAGGAAATGGATGCACCGCCCGCCCAGCTTCTCGACGTCGGGGGACAGCTCGGGGAAGCCGGAAAGGCGATTCCCCTGGCTCGGGGCCAGACCCGGATCGGTCGCGATCCCCACAACGACATCGTGCTCGACGACGACACGATCTCGAGCGAACACGCCGTCATCGAAGTCCACGGCGGACGCTACTGGCTCGAGGACCGACGCAGCACGAATGGCACCCGCCTCGGCGACAAGCGCCTCGAACCCGACCAGCGTGTGCAGTTGAAGGGGGGCGACCACATCCGTCTCGCCGACATCGACCTGATGTTCGTGCTCACGGGTTATGTGCCCGGCGGCGCCACCGTCTTCGTCAGCTCCGTGACGAGTCCGCCTCCGGGCTGGCGAGCCGGCAGCACGACCTCTCCCCTCGATCGGGAACGGGAGTCGATCGAATCGGCACGCGCCGCAGCAGCCGACCAGGAGAAGGACGACGTTCCCGTCCGGGCGCGGGAGCATGAATCCGAACGCTCTGCCCGCATCCTCGACCTGAACGGTCGACTCCAGTCCCCGGAACCCCCGGCCGAACGAACACCGGCGCCCGTCGGGCAGCGTCCCCTCTCGCTGCTGCCCAGGCCCGACGCCGAGCCGGATCTCGGAAGTCCCCGCGACGACGAGGCTGCGGCAGCCCGAGATGAGGCGGGACGCGGTGCCGGGAGCGACCCCGGGGAGAGCCCGCGCCCTCCAACAGGCGCCCATCACGAGGCCGCCGGGGGCACCGATCCGACCTCCGAGGATCGATCCGGAGGTTCTCCTGCAGAACGCCCGCCGCCTGACCAGGGCATCCAGGCCTATCGCAACAGTCTCGACTACCACCTCGAACGGGTGGCCGAGATCTCTCCGGCCTTCGCGGCTTTCGTGGAACGCGCCTTCGACGCTGAAATCCGAAGCGCCCTTTCGGTCGCGGCCCGCGACATGCATCTCGAGGCGCCCCGTCCGGATCGGGTCGAGGTAAAGCACTATACCTTCGACCGGATCCGCTATGTCATCTGCGGCGTGCCGGCCGACATGAACGAAGCGCGAGACGCCTTTCTCGCAACCTTCGGCGGCTTCAGCCGGATGCTGGCCGAAGAACTCCAGGCCGAGTCCTTCCGGAAGGATCGCTGTGAGATCCTGACCGTTCTCACGTTCGGCCTGGCGGATTCGCCCTGGGCGAGCCTGTCGATCATTCCCGACGTCGATCACGATCCGCCGATCGACCTTCTTTCCTACGAGTTCCTGACCGAGAAGGAACGCCGTGAGATCGATCCCGTCGAGCGGACCGATCTCAGTCAATCCGGCCTCGGCTGAGACTCAGCGATCGACGAGGCTCTTTTCGAGCGCGAGCGCCCGGGGATCCCCCGGCATCCATTCGAGCCAGCGATGGACCCAGGCGAGTGCCCGGTCGAGCTGCCCGGCATCCCGCATCAGCGCGACCAGCGCATGCAAGGCATCCGCGTCCGCCCGGCCCCTTTCCGCCAGGGCCTCGAGGATCGTGATCGCTTCGTCCCGACGCCCGATCCCGTCGAGCGCCAGGGCCCAACCCAGCACCAACCTCGGATCATCGGGTGCCGATCGTGCAGCCGTTTCCAGCTGGGCGAGCGCCCCCTCCCGGTCACCCGTCCGATGGAGCGCCAGCCCGTAGGCGTGTCGCATGAGGGGATCGTCCGGAGCCAGCGAGACGGCTTTTCCGAGAAGCGCGGCCGCCTCCGCGTCGCGTCCACGCCGCCGTTCGAGATCGGCCCAGTTCGCATAGGCCGGCACGAAATACGGCGCCAACGAGACGGCACGACGGAAGGCCTCCCGAGCCCCCTCGAAGTCGCCCAACCGGAGAGCCAGCGTTCCCAGATTGACCTGCGATTCCGGGCGCTCCGCGTTCACCGCCTGGGCCCTCCGGTATTCGCGCAGTGCCCCTGCGAGCGGCACCCGATCCGCGGGCAGCCAGCCCGAAGCGGGCAGGTCGGACAGGGCTTCCGCCGCCGCGGTCCGAACGGCCCGGCGCTCGTCCTCGAGCAGCGGCCGAAGCAGCGCCATCCGGGGCCCCGGCCCCAGACGGCGGCCGATCTCGACCAGGGCCAGTCGCTCGAGGGCCGTCCCCTGGCGCGATCGGGCCTGGAGAACCGCGAGCGAAGGCGCGCCGGTCGACTCGCCGGCATAACGGCTCCAGGCACTCGCGCGGACGATCGGTGCAACGTCGTCGTCGAGGGCGATCTCGAGCCAGCGCTCCGGATCCTCCCGTCGCTCTCCCTCCCGAACCAGACGATCCGACCAATGCCCGGGTCGTTCCCTGCCCGGCCGTCGCCATCTCCTGATCGCTCCCTCGGCCCATTCGCTCCCACGACCGGGATGGCAGCCCTCGCAGACGGTCGGCGCATCGAGCAGGGCACTCGTTTCGGGACGGGGGATCGGAAACGAATGATCCCGTCTCCCATCGACGCGCATGTAGATCCGTTCGGGCATGTGGCAGGCGACACACTCCCCGGCGTCGCTGTCCGGTTCATGTCCGTGGTGCCGGGCCGCGTCGAATTCCTCGCGTGCATGACAGCCGAGACAGAGGGCCTTGCCCTTTCTTCTCAGCCGAAGGGAATGGGGATCGTGACAGTCGCTACAACGCACTCCCGCCATCGCCATTCGGCTCTGCAGAAAGGATCCCCAGACATAGACCTCGTCGCGAATCCGACCGTCATCGAAATAAAGACCGGGATCCAGCAATCGGGGACGATGGCCGTCGAGAAAGGGCGTTCCGATTCCCGGGGAGGCGACGAGCCTCGTTCTCCGTGAATGACAGGGACCACAGACATCGATCTGCACGTCGTGGGCCCGGGGTCGCGTACGGGCAGCGATCCGCATCGAACCGGTCCGCTGCCAGACTCCGGGATCCCAGGTTTCGAAAGTGACGTCGAGCCCGCTCTCCCGGGGCGTGCTCGGCATCCCTCCCCCACGTTCGATCGAGACATGGCGCGAACCGGGTCCATGACAGGCTTCACAGCCGACGTCGATCTCTGCATAGCGCGTATCGAATCGGTCGAGTGCCGCGTCGTAGCCTTTCTCGAGTCGTGTCGAATGGCATGATGCACATTGGCTGTTCCAGTTGTAGGCCAGACCCTTCCAGTGGAGCGGATCGCCCGGCGGCGTGGGTTCCCCGGGCTGGAGTCCGAACCATCGCTGCCCCCCTTCCGCTTCGGGACGTGAATCCCATGCGACGGGAAGGGCCT
>DRKE01000490.1 GCA_011051925.1 Deltaproteobacteria bacterium | reverse complement strand
TCGACGGATGGGCAGGGCGCTCGCTGCTCGAGACCTACGCCGAAGAGCGCCTCTCGGTCGCATGGCAGAACACGCAACAGAGCCTGAAGAACGCGTTGAAGCTGGCGCAGGTTCCACAGGCGCTCGGGACCGATGTCGACCCGACGAGTGCCCGCATGAATGCGTCGCTTCACGACCCGGGAAAGCGCGACGAGGTCGTCGCTGCGGTCGAGGCACAGGCGGAGCACTTCGACATGCTCGGCCTTCAGCTCGGCTACCTCTACGCAGCCGGCGCCCTGGTGCCGGAAGGCGAGCCTCCGCCGCTCGAATCGCCGCGCGAGTACGTTCCGACGGCACATCCCGGCGCCCGGCTCCCCCATGCCTGGCTCGACGTCGAGGGCGAGCGTCGATCGAGCCTGGATCTCGTCTCCTACGAGCATTTCACGCTGATCAGCTTCGGAGCGCATGACCGGTGGGCCGAAGCGGCTCCGCGCCACGCGACCCCGCTGGCCCCCCATTTCAACCACGTGCGGATCGGAGTCGACGCACGGCCTTCCGACGACGATTGGCGCACGACGTGCGGCGTCGACGCGAATGGTGCGCTCCTCGTTCGTCCGGATCAACACATCGCGTGTCGGATGGCGTCGCTTCCGGATGATCCGCATGCGCACCTCTCCGACGTCTTCACGCGCATCCTGGAGGCTTCGTCATGAGCGAGTCGACCATCCGAGTGAAACGCCTGGCCTACGTGCGCGTGTCCGCGCCGGACCTGACAAAGGCGGAGACCTTTCTCGAGGAGTTCGGTCTCCGGGTCGCGGCCCGCACCGAAGAGGCGATCTATTTCCGCGGGACGGATCCGGATCCGCCGTGCTACGTCCTGACCCGGGGTCACGCTGGTGTGACATCGATCGCCTTCGAGGCGGACAGCGCGGCGGACCTCGAAAGGATCGCGAAGATCGAGGGCGCTTCGGCGGTCGGGAAGCTCGACGAGCCCGCGGGTGGCCAGGCCGTTCGCGTCCGGGATCCCCAGGGCATGCAGGTCGAGATCGTGCACGGCCAGTCGGCGCTCGAGCCGATCGCCGCGGCGCCGTTCCACGCCTTCAACATGGACGGGTACCGACATCGCGAGGGCCGGCTGCCCGCCTTCCGGCCGGGACCGTCGCACGTGCGGCGGATCGGACATCTCGTGCTCGAGAGCGGAGATCCCGTCTCGGTCTACCGCTGGTACCACGAACACCTCGGCCTTCGAAAGACGGACGAGGTGCAGCTTCCGAATGGCGCGACGCAGATGCGCTTCGCCCGTCTCGACCGCGGGCCCGAATACGTCGACCACCACGTGGTCGGCTTCCAGTTCGCGCTCGACGAAGGCGCGAGGGTGCAGCACATCGCCTTCGAGGTCGGAAACTTCGACGATCTGATGACAGGGCACGAGCACCTGAAGTCGAGGGGACGCAAGAACGTGTGGGGCGTCGGGCGGCATCGGCTTGGCGGGCAGATCTTCGACTACTGGGCGAATCCCTGGGGCGTGATTCACGAGCACTGGACCGACACGGACCTCGTGAACCAGGACCACGTTCCGACGGACAGTGACATCCTGGGTCTCCGGGACTACTGGGGGCCCGCCCCGTCCCCGGCGTTCGCCATCGCGCGCTGGAATTGGAAGGTCGTCCGCAACGTGGCTGGCGTCCTCCTCGCGCGGATGCGGGCCGGGCGCTGAGATGAGCGTGAACGTCGTCCGCTATCGCCATGATGGACGGGTGCGGTGGGGCGTCGTCGACGACGGCGCGGTCGTTCCGATCGATGGGAATCCTTCCACGACGCGCGAGTTCATGTTGCGCGGCGCGCCGGGTCTACATGGCGGGGCCCCGATCGGGGGGGAGAGGATCGCGCTTTCCGCCGTCGAGGTCCTGTGCCCGATCACACGGGATCGACAGTTCCTGTGCCAGGCGGTCAACTATCATTCGCACTTGCGGGAGTCGGGGTCCGATTCCACCTCGAACCCGTTCAACATCTTCTTCCGCAAGGCCTCATCGTGTCTGGCCGCCGCGACGACCGACATCGTCTGTCCCTCGCACGTCGAGTTCCTCGACTACGAAGTCGAGATCGGCCTCGTCTTTTCTCGAGACGTGGGTTCGCCCGTCGTGGTGAACGAGGACGACCTCGCGAGCTACGTGGGTGCGCTGGTTCTGTTGAACGACGTGAGTGCGCGCGACGTACAGCTTCCGGAGATGCAGTTCTACAAGGGAAAGAGCTACCGGACCTTCGGCCCGGCGGGCCCCTACCTCACGCTCCTGACGGCCGAGGAGCTTCGACGCTTTCCGGAGCTCCGACTGAAGTTGTCGGTCAACGGGGAGATTCGTCAGGACGCCCTGGCGAGCGACATGGTGCACCGGCCGCCAGAGACGCTGACCGAGCTTTCCGCTCTCCAGGACTGGGAGGCGGGCGACCTGTTGGCGACGGGGACGCCGGGGGGCTGCGCGCTGCGGGCGCCCGCGAAGCCGCTCGCGCTCCTGGCCCAGCTGGTCTCGCCGGTGCGGAGGCAAGCCCTCGTGCGCCGCGCGGCGGCGAGCAACGCCAGGCGTCTTCGGCCCGGCGATGTCGTCGAGGCGTCGATCCGGACGGACGACGGAGCGATCGATCTCGGCACACAGCGAAACGAAGTCGTCGTCGCATGAGGCGCTGCGGCGTCCCTTTCGTTCGCCTCGCGATCGCACGATGACAGCCGGGCGATGCCCGACATCAGCCTCGATCCGGACGCGACACCGGGCTCTTCACGGAGGAATCCGCGCATTCGGGTCGCTCCCCGCCGGCCTTGACCTCGAGCGAGAGGAGGCTTACAACGTTGCCGAGACCCATCCGGAAGTCGTTCGCCGACTCTCGGCTCGTCTGGAATCGTGGCGTGTCGCATCCCGTGAGAGCGTGCGCGGTCGGCGCGAGGCGAACCGCTCGGGGATTGATGGACCAGGGAGAGAACCGATCCGATGACAGCGGCCAATCCTCCCCGCATCGTCTTCCTGTGTGTCGCCAACTCGGCTCGAAGCCAGATGGCCGAAGGCCTGGCACGGCAGATCCTCGGCAACGCGGCCGAAGTCTCGAGCGCGGGATCGGAACCTTCGCGTGTGCACCCCCATGCGATCGAGGCGCTGGCCGAAATCGGGATCGACATCTCCTGGCACGAGTCGACGTGCGTCGACGAGATCGACCCGGAGAAGATCGACCTCGTGGTCACGCTGTGCGCCGAGGAAGCCTGTCCGGTTCTTCCCGGGCGTGTTCGCAGGCTCCATTGGCCGATCGACGACCCTGCGCCCCCGGCCAACGATGAGACGCTCGGTGCGGACGAGCTGCGGAAGCGCTTTCGCGAGGCGCGCGATCAGATCCGCACCCGCATCGAGATCCTGAAGGGACTGCTCTCCCTGCCAGAGGGTCCGGCTTCCGAGGAGTTCCATGCCAGTATCCGGGTCAGGGACCTGCCGGCGAGCGTGCGGTTCTACGCCTGGCTCCTCGATACCTGGCCCAAGGAATGGACGCATCGTTATGCGACATTCGTCCGCCCCGATCTGAAGGTCAACTTCGTGCTCGTCGTTCACGATGGTCTGGAGCTCCATCACGATACTCTCTACCATCTCGGAATCGCGGTCGCGGACAGGGATGCCGTCATCGCCGCCTATCATCGCGCCCTGGCTTTCGACGGCGCGACGATCGAGAAGCCGCCGCGCACGACCTGGAGAGGCACGCCGCTGCACGAACTCTGGCTCGAGGACCCGGATGGCAACCTGATCGAGATCTACGCGCGGCTGACCGACGAGGAGCGGGCGGAGAAGCCGGCCGACGAGGCCCCGCTCTTTCTCGTTCCCGGAACCGAGTGAGAGGGTAAGAGGGCAAGAGGGCAAGAGGGCAGAGGAGGGTTCATGCTCGAGTACAGCGTTTCCGCGATTCGCAGGGATGCACACGGGAGCACGGCCTCCACGAAGGAGGCGAGGATCGTCCTCGACACCGATGTCGCCGGTCGATCGGACGCCTTCAACCCGGCCGAGCTTCTTCTGGCAGCGCTGGCTGCCTGCATGATCAAGGGTATCGAGCGCGTCACGCCGATGCTGAAATTCGAATTGCGCGGTGTCGAAGTGGTTCTCCACGGAGTCCGCCAGGATGCACCCCCCAAGATGGCTTCGATCGACTACGAGCTGATCATCGACACCGACGAAAGTGAGCATCGGCTCGAGCTGCTGCACACGAACGTTCGAAAATACGGCACGATCACGAACACGCTCGCCGCCGCGACCAAGCTCCGGGGCGTCATCCGACGAAAGTGACGAAGCGCTTCATCGTTTCGGTTCGACGTGCATGCCGTTCCTGGCGTTTCACCCGGCGTTCGAGTTCGCCTGCGATCGCATGGACACCCGGCCCCGGGCGGGCGGCATCTGCGCCGTGCGGGCTTGCTCTCCAGCTCGACCGGTTTCGAGTTGCCCCATGGGGCGGCGGCCAGCGAAAAACGGCGCAGCGGCGCAATATCTCGCGATGTCGTTCGTACTGAAGAGTAATGGGCG
>DRKE01000489.1 GCA_011051925.1 Deltaproteobacteria bacterium | reverse complement strand
GATCCTTCGCGTCCACGATCGTGCGCTCGTCGATTTCCTCGATTCGACGCGAGGACAGCCATCGGGAAGGATCGATCAGGACACCTACTATTGCGCCGAGAGCTTCGACGTCGCTCGATTGGCAGCGGGTAGCTGCATCGATCTCGTCCTGCGGATCATGCGAGACGAAGGGGGAAGCGGGCTCGCCGCCGTCCGCCCGCCCGGCCATCATGCCGAGGCCGGCCGCGCGATGGGCTTCTGCCTGCTCAACAACGTCGCCATCGCCGTCCGGGCACTCCAGGCCGCCGAACCCGACGCGCGCGTCCTCATCCTCGACTGGGACGTGCATCATGGAAATGGCACGCAACACATTTTCGAGTCGGATCCGTCGGTCCTCTATCTCTCGACCCACCAGTTCCCGTTCTATCCGGGAACCGGCGATTTCGACGAGGCCGGTCGTGGCGAAGGCCTGGGCCGGACGATCAACATCCCGATGCCTCCGGGCTGCGGCGATCCGGAGTATGTCGGCGTCCTCCAACGAATCGTCGTACCCGCCGCGACCTGGTTCGCTCCCGACCTCATCCTGATCTCGTGTGGATTCGACGCTCATCGCGACGACCCCCTCGCTTCGATGGAACTCGGTCCGTCGGGCTATCGGGCGATGACACGGATCATGCATGGCCTGACCGACTCCCTCTGCCGCGGAAGACTCGCGCTGGTTCTCGAGGGCGGCTACTCCCTGCTCGGCCTCCGCGAAGGCACGACCGCCGTTCTCGACGGTCTGACGAATCCCCCGTCCGCGTCGGAACCGGTTCCTCCGATCGATCTCGTGCGGGGATCCGTGCTGGCTGGCCTGGTCGACCGGGTCGAGCGGATCCACGGCCGACGCATCCCCGGGCTCGGCGCAGCCTGAATCCCGACGACGGCAGCGCGCATCGGGGCCCATCGGGGCGGCCGCATGACCTCATGGGTGGGCCCACCGTGCTTGCCGAGGCTCACGATTCGTCCGCGATCCGTCGCCGACTTCCCACCGACTTCCTTCCCACCGACTCTCGCCGGGTTTTCGCTTTTTGAAAACAGATCCCTTGATTCGAGGCGGAAATCGGCTGCCAGAGCGAAAAAAGCGTCAGACGAACGCAGATTCTTCTTGCGCGGGTGGCGGCAAGTGGGTTAGATAGGGCATGGAGGTGGTGAATGGTGGGGAACCAAGGCGGAACTCGAAACGGAAAGTAGGAGCGCGACAGCGCCCCCGAAGTTTCGGATCCGTGGTCCCGGTCGTTTTCGTTCGTTCTTCTCCTCCAGTCCGTTTCCGGTCCATGACGATCATGGATCCCCAGGATAGCGGATCGAAACAGCGAGGCATTTTAAAACGATGTTTCGCGGCAGGCATGAGCACTCGATCGACGCCAAGGGACGACTCAGCATTCCGCGAGTCTTCCGGGAAGCGCTGGTCGCCGGGGAGGAAGATCCGCCGATGCTGGTCAACAAGAAAGACCATCTCGCGCTCTACCCCGCCTCGACCTGGGCCAAGGAGGAGGAGCTGTTGCTGCGCGCGTCCAATTTCGATCCCGACGCCCAGCGGCTCCGCCTCTTCTACGCGTCGGGCTCGGTGCCCTGCCCGATCGACTCGCAAGGACGCATCCTCGTTCCCGGTTTTCTCCGCGAGCACGCCGACCTGGACAGCAAGGTCATCGTCGCGGGCGCCTATTCGCATATCGAGATCTACAACCCGTCCCGCTTCTCGGAAAAACAGGGACTCACGGTCTTCGATTTCGACAAGATTCAACGCGCGGTCAGCCAAGCCGTTGCGTCGTAGTTTTTTTGGGGGGACTGGAGGGCGCGAGCTCTCCAGGAGATTGTTGGGGTGTTCCCGGGGCACAAAGGGTCTCCGGCGCGGTTACTGGGGGGTACGTGCCGAAGATACGTGCCCCGGGACGCCCCAACGTCTTCTCCGACCTCCAGACAAGTCGAACATGAACCTACTCCGGAGAGACCTGATGGTCTGACAGACGGGAGGCGCCCCCTGTGGCAACCACGGCCTACCATGAACCCGTCCTGCTCCCCGAAACTCTCGGCCTTCTCGATCTGAAACCCGGCGCCGTCGTGATCGACGGAACGCTGGGCGGCGGCGGACACGCCGAAGCGATCCTGGAACGTACGGCGCCCGACGGGCGACTCATCGGCCTCGATCTCGACGCCGAAGCGATCCGCGAAGCCGGTGAGCGACTCGCGCCTTTCGGCGACCGCGTTCAACTCGTCCAGGCCTCCTTTCGACGGATCGACGACATCGCGGCGGATCTCGCTCCGGCGGAGATCGACGCCATCCTCTTCGACCTCGGTGTCTCGTCGCATCAACTCGACGAAGCGGAACGGGGCTTCCGCTTCGATCCGGGAGAGGCGAGCCCCCTCGACATGCGCATGGACGGGAAGGGCGGACGGAAGACGGCGGCGACCCTGCTGGCCAGTCTCTCCGCCGAGGATCTCGAGCGGATCTTTTCCGAGTACGGACAGCTGCCGGGTTCCCGACGTCTCGCGAAAGCGATCGTCGAGCGGCGGA
>DRKE01000488.1 GCA_011051925.1 Deltaproteobacteria bacterium | reverse complement strand
TGCGAGTGGAGGCCCCGCCCGATTCTGTGTCACGAGCAGCACGCCGCCCGGCGCGAGATGCGCGAGACAGCGCGCCAGCAGGGGCTCGAGGTCCCGTCGCAGGGACCAGAAACGACGACCCGCCGCCGCCGCGGTCGGCGGATCCAGCACGATCCCGGCAAACCGTTCATCCGGTGCGAGGGATTCGAGATAGCGTCGGCAGTCGCTTCGGATGCTCTCGTGTCGTGCGGGATCGATGCCCTTGCCCCAAGTCGGCCGGTCGACGTTCGCCTGGAGATTCGCCTCGAGCCGCGACAGATAGGCCGCGGAAAGATCCACGGAGCAGACCCGCGCGGCCCCCGCGTCGAGCAGCGAAACGCTGAACGCTCCCGTATGGCAGAAGAGGTTCAACCAGGTCCCGCCCCGTGCGGCCAGGGGTTCGAGCCGTTTCCGATTCTCCCGCTGATCGAGGAAGAGACCGAATCCGGGTCGGACCTGCCGCGGTGAATCCCAGCCCGGATCGACATGGAAACGAAGACCCCGCTCGAGGACCTCGAAACCCGCTCCGTCGAGGCGGAGTCCCGTCGCGCGAAGGGCATCCTCTCCTCCCACGATCCAGCGCACACGATCGAATTCGGAATCCCCCTCGCTCCGAAGATGAAGCAGTTCGAGCACGCTCCACGCTTCGCCTTCCGGCGTGACGGGCCATTGCGCGTGAAGCGCATCGATCACCCGCTCTCGAATCGGATCACTCGCCCGCCCGACGACGAGCATCCGGAGCAGGGGGCCCAGACGATCGACGAAGAGCCCCGGCAGGTCGTCCCCCTCGCCATGGATCAACCGGAACGCATTCGTGCCGGTCGCAGCCGCATCGACCAACAGGTCCCGGCGACGGGCGAGGGCGCGCGCGACCCGAGCCTCGACGGAAGCGACCTTGCGGATCGGCAGGTCGCCGGCCGCCCAGACTCGCGCCGACAGTCTCCGATCATCTTCCGTGCGAGCCCAGGCGAGGGGGGACGCGTCGCGGGCAACGAGTCGAACGAGCGAGCCCGGCCGGAACCGGGCGGCGGAATCGCTCGCGGCATCGGGGAGGACCCAGGGATGTCCCCGGGCCAGCATGCGTGCCGTCTCGCGCGAGACGCGAAAGACGAGCTCTTCCCCCGCCCCGCCCTGCTTCGATTCCGCGGCGACCCACGCCGGCTCGTCGGGCCAACCGGGATCCGTCGCCTTCGCGACCTCCTCCTCGACGGATCCGACCGGCCGCAGCCGGACGCCCCCCACCACGGCCAGGCCCCCACGCTCGAGATCCCCCACGACGGGCATGTCCGCACCGGCCAACGCCCGGGCGATCGACACGGCATTCCACCCCTGCCCGACCCGCTCCCGAAGATCGACCGTTCCCCGCCCCTGCCCGACATGGCTCGTTCTCGCGCGACCCGCAGCCAGGCGGAGAAGCGCCAGTCCATCGCGCCTCTCGAGGATCTCGAATCCACACCGGAAGGACTCTTCCCCGGCGAGGCGGAGCGTCCCGCTCGACCAGGGGGGATCATCGACCAGCGCCAGCCATCTTCCCCATGAACCCGCAGGCAGGCACGGCACGTATTCCGGCTCGACATCCGCGATCTCGACAGCGGCACCGGGCAGACACGGGATGCCCGGACGATCCGCCAGCCGACCGTCGACGCGAACCCGCCCCTCGGCGATCCAACGACGGCGCCGGGCGCGGTCGGCCTCTGGAAGAAGCTTCGCCAGCCAGGCACCCAGCACGCCCGCTCGACCGGGAAGACGGAATCGCAACGTCGGCACGCGGGCGAGCGTAACAGGCTGGACCCCGATCGCGGCGAGTCCGGAGAATCATGGGTCGCGTAGCGCCGTCCGGCGGCCCCGACTCGGCGGACGCTTCAGTCGCAGAGTCCGTCGATGCGACAGAAGAGCGGCGCCATGATCCCCGTACCGAGGCGCCTCGAGCGCCGGATGGCCGCCAGCAACTTGCCCGGAAGGTCGGCCTGCTCGATCCGTGCCTTCAGGCCGGCCCGTCGTTCGGGTGGCGCCTCAGCGAGCGTTTCGGTGCCCGTGAGCACGACGACGGGCAATCGATGGGCGAGATCATTGGCCAATTCGATGGCGGTCGACCGCTCGACGGTCGAGAGGGAGAGGTCGAGCAGGAGCAGGTCGAAACGATCCCCCCGGATCTGCGCGACGGCGTTCACGAGATCGCTTTCCCGGACGATGTCGAAGGAGCCCCGATCCGCCCGACCGAGCGTCACCCGGACCTCTTCCGCGACGTCCGTCCGATCCTCCACGAAAAGGACCCGGACGAATTTCTCGTCGAGCCGCGCCTCCTCGCCGCGCGGACGGTGGCTGATGAACTCCGTGCCCGTACTCATTCCCGACTCCCTGCATCCGTCTGCCACACGCCGCGTCGGCGCACCGCTCGCGAACCCTGCACGCAGCGATGACGGACGCTTCGATTCCGGGTCGGAGTTTCGCGCGCGGACCTTGAGCGGACTTCGTCGCCGCTGAGCCGATCGTCTGCTTCCCGCGCGAGCCTTCGATTCGTACGCCGGAACGTCCGCGTGGCGTCCGCTGAAACGCGCTCCCGCGACCCGTCGAATGCTCGAAAGCTGCCTGCTGCTGACAGCGACCGGACCGCCCTCGTTCCACGCCTGCAGCCCGCGCCCGCATCCCGTTCTACACTCACGGCGTGTCCCGATCGACCGAGCTCCCCGACCTGGCCGAACTCGGCCATCGCCTCGAAGAGCATGGCATTCCGGCATGGCATCAAGGCGAAGAGCTGCTGGCCACGATGCAGACCGGAGGCCGATCCGCCGCGACCGGGCCCGGCCCCCTTCCGGCGCAGACCCTGTTGTGCGCGGCCGAGGCGGCCCGCGTCCTGGACGTCCTGCCGCGGGCCGTCGTCACGGCGCCCCGGGCTCGCCGGCTGACATTCGCGACCCGATCCGGGCCGGTCGACCTGCTTCCGCTGGGCGACCGGCCGGTCGGATCGGTCCTGCTGGATTTCGGTCTCGGTCCCCTGGCACTCGCCCGGCGCCTTTCGACCGAGGAATGGTGCGATCCGCTCGACAACCGGGCGCATCTCGCCGATCGCCGCCTCGAACCCACCCGGATCGCCCCCAATCCCTTCGCGGAAGCACCCCGCCGCTACTGGATCGCGGCCCGACTGCTGGGAACGCTGGATCTCGAAGCGTCTCCAGCCCTGCTCGTCGCCGCGCGCGAGGCCCTTCCCGATCAGCTGGAACACCTGCCCCGGGCCGCACCGGCGCGACGGGCGATCCATCACCTCCTCTTCTCCTCCCGACCCGCCAACGGCCTGAGCTTCCTTCGCCGTTCCGGGGTGACCCCGGCCCTCTTCCCCGGCACCGACGCCGATGCCGAAGCCCGGATCGCGAGGCTCGCGCAGCGACCGATCGGCCTGCGTTGGGCCGCCTGGCTCCACGGCACACCGATCCAGCAGGCCCTCGTCCAGCTGCGCATGCCCTGGGACCTGGCCCGGAGCATCGAGCGCCTCGACCGGATGCATCCGATCGACGAGCACGTCCGATCCTTCCGCGAGGTCGCGGTTCGCAGGATCCTCCAACGCCTGTCCTCGGAAGAGGTCGAAGGGCTCTTCGCCTGGCGTCGGCTCGAACTCGCGGAGGCCGACGGTCGCGGCGATGGCGCGGCCGCCCCGGATCGGCTCGAAGACCTGCGAGTCCGGCTCGAAGAGGCGCGTCGCCATCAGGAACGCAGCGGCCGCATCCGGAAGCTGGCACTCGACGGGGCCGCCGTGATGCGCATTCTCGATACCGGCCCAGGGCCCCGGGTGGGCCGCGCCCTCGCCCACCTCGCGAACTTCGTCGAAGCCCATCCCGACGCAAACGTCCCTTCCCGACTGGAAGAAGAATTGCGGGCCTGGGCCGGGCGCGATCCGGAGCGGCTCTCCTAGCGGATCGCCGGCCGAGGGCCTGGGCAGCGCGAATCGGTTAGGATCCAGGACCCCTTCCCGAACCCCGCCCCCCATGCCGGAGCCGATTCCGCGCATCCCCGGGACCCGGAACGAAGCCGCCTCCCGCAAGCTGACGACACAGAAGGCTCGAACGTTTGGACCCCATGCAATCCCTTTTCGAGGCCGTTCAGGAAGCCTGCAACCGATCGGTCTGGTCGCGCGCGGTGCAGCTGGTGCGAAGCGACGCTGTCAGCGTTCTCGAGCGGGGCGATCGGGAGATCTCGCTCTGCGTCTCGACCCGCGGCGGGCTCGTCGCACCCGAAGTGACGCTCCACCCGGCCGACGAGGATTGGGAATGCAGCTGTACCCGCCCCGAGGATCCCTGCGAACACGTCGCCGCCAGCGTCATCGCGCTTCGCCAATCGGGCAAGTCGGGACGGGATCTGCCACGGCAGGGCACGGATCGCGGACGCATCGTCTATGAACTCGAAGATCGATCCGGCGATCTCATCCTGACGCGGGCAATCGAGCTCGGTGGGAAACGGACAGCGCTCCGGGGCAGCCTGACCGCCGCCGCCGCCGGCCATCGGATCGGCCCGGATTTCGTCGCGACGCCCGCGGATCTGGCGATCGAAAGGGCGCTCGGCTCGCGACCTGCGGATTCGGCCTCCCGACCCGCGCTGGCCCGGCTGCTGGTCCATCTCGCGGGCAGCCCGCAGGTCCTGCTCGAGGGACGCCCGATCCGCGTCGAAGCCGAACCCCTCGGCCTCTGCGCCCGGGTCGTCGACGCACCCGGTGGCGTCCGCCTCTTCGTCGAACAGGATCGACGCATCACCCGGGTCTTCCGCAACGGCGTCGTCCTGGCCGGGGACACGCTCCACCCGGTGGCCCCGAATCGACTGAACGGTCGCGAGATGGCGGATCTTCCAAGGGGTCGTTTCCATGGCAACGATGACCTCGCCGTCCTCGTCACCGAGGTGATCCCCGATCTCGAAAAGCGCATCCCCGTCGTGATCGAAACGAAGAAGCTGCCGCGCACACGCCAGGGCGAGCGCCCCCGCATCCGCATCGAGGTCCACCGCGATGGCGATGGACTTCGCGTCCTGCCTACGCTCGTCTACGGCAATCCGCCCGTCGCGCGGATCGACGCCGGGCGCCTCGTGCACCTCGGCGGGATCGAGGTCCCGATCCGGAACGAGGCGGCCGAGAATGCCGCGGTCTCCGCGCTCCGCACGGAACTCGGCCTCCGACCGGGCATCGCGACGCGCCTGACCGCCGAACGCGCCATCGAATTCGCCGATCGGCTCGCCGGATCCTCGCTGGAGATCGTTGGCGATGCCCATCACGACTTCCAGCTCCGGGGCGACCTCGTCCCCTCGATCCAGATCGACGACGATCGGGTCCAGCTCGATTTCGACCTCGACCGGCCGGAAGCCGACCCCGGACGGGGGATCGAAGGCGAGCGGGATCCGAGCGGGACCGGCGACCGACCCGCCGCCGGCAGCCCGGCCACCGCGCGACCGGACTCGGTCCTGCGCGCCTGGGCCCGGGGCGAGTCCGTGGTCGCCCTCGATGGTGGCGGTTTCGCGAACCTTCCGAAGGATTGGCTCGAGCGATTCGGAGACCGTCTCTCCGACCTGCTCGGGGCCCTCGACGCCCGGGGGCGGGTCGCGCGACACGCACTGCCCGATCTCGCACGGCTCTGCGAAGATCTCGACCAGCCCCCGCCGCCTTCCCTCGAAGGCCTGCGACCGCTGCTCGATGGATTCGAGGGCATTCCGCCGGCGGAGATTCCGCCCGACCTCGCGAAGGTCCTGCGTCCCTACCAACGCCAGGGCGTCGACTGGCTCGTCTTCCTCCGTCGCGCGGGCATGGGCGCGCTATTGGCCGATGACATGGGCCTCGGAAAGACGCTGCAGACCCTGTGTGCCATCGAAGGCCGGACCCTGGTCGTCGCGCCCACCAGCGTCCTGCACGGCTGGATGCGCGAGATCGAACGGTTCCGTCCCGAACTGCGCCATGCGCTCTACCACGGACCGGGGCGGAGTCTCGATCCCGAAGCGGACGTGACGATCACGAGCTATGCGCTGCTTCGCCAGGATGTCGATCGGCTGGCCAGCACGCGCTGGGATTGCGTCGTCCTCGACGAGGCCCAGGCGATCAAGAATCCCGAGAGCCAGGTGGCGCGCGCGGCCATGCGCCTCGACGCCGGCGCGCGCTTCGCGCTGACGGGCACGCCTGTCGAGAATCGCCTCGACGAACTCTGGAGTCAGCTTCATTTCCTGAATCCGGGCCTGCTGGGCGGACGGACCCGATTTCGCGATCGGTATGCCCGACCGATCGCCGACGGCGATCACGACGTGGCCGCCCGTCTGCGTCAACGCATCCGCCCCTTTCTCCTGCGGCGCCTGAAAAAGGAGGTCGCCCCCGATCTGCCACCGCTTTCGGAGATCGTCCTCGACTGCGAACTCTCGACCGAGGAACGGGCGGTCTATGACAGCGTGCGCGCCGCCACCGTTCGGCAGGTCGTCGAGCGACTGCGTGCCGGTGGAAATGTCATGGCCGCGCTCGAGGCGCTGCTGCGCTTGCGTCAGGCCGCCTGCCATCCGAGCCTGGTCCCGGGACAGGAAGGGACGACGACCTCCTCCACCAAGCTCGAGACACTCTTCGACCGTCTCGAAGAAGCGGTCGCCGATGGGCACAAGGCGCTCGTCTTCTCGCAGTGGACGAGTCTGCTCGATCGCGTCGAACCCGGACTCCGCGAGCGGCGGATCGACTGGCTGCGACTCGACGGATCGACGCGCGACCGGGGCTCGATCGTCGACCGTTTCCAGACCGAGGAAGGCGAGCCGATCATGCTGCTCTCGCTCAAGGCGGGCGGGACCGGACTGAATCTCACGGCCGCCGACCATGTCTTCCTTCTCGATCCCTGGTGGAATCCCGCGGTCGAGGCCCAGGCCGCCGATCGCGCACACCGGATCGGTCAACAGCGGCCCGTCGTCGTCCACCGACTGATCGCTCGCAACACGGTCGAGGAGGGCATCCTCAAGCTGCACGCGCGGAAGCGCGCCCTGGCGGACGCGGCCCTCGAAGACGCCGACGGAAGCACACGTCTGTCGCGAGAGGATCTGGTCGAATTGCTCGAAAACGCCTGATCGGGGCTGTGCTTGCCATCACGGACGGGAATCTTCAGGCGGCGTGCACCCGGAATGCCTCTCGGCTGCGACGGCTTCCCGAAAAGTAGGTATTTCCACCCGACTTCCTCAAGTCGTAGCCAGAACCCTCCGATCGCCCCTTTCAAATGGGTGATATCTGCAACAGTCATGATCAGGACGGCTCCGACGGCAAGCGACTTCCCTTCGCTCTTCCCGGAGTCGCACGGGTCGCACTGGCTCTCGCTCTCGCACTCTTCGTCTCGACTTCGGCGGCCCTGGCGACGGAGCCCCTTCCCGCGGTCCGGACGGATCCCGCCCCGACAGTCCCCGCCCATCCCATCGTCTCGATGGCCCTCGCGGAAGGCGCGCCGAGCGGGCAGCCCGGGACCCCCTCGGTCCCTTCGCCGTCGGAGCTCCCCCCTCTCACGCGGGCGGCCGAACGGTTGAAGATCGAGCGGATGTCGCCCGTCCGCTGGATGTCCCGCTACGGCGAGGTCTCGGTTTCACAGACCGAATAGCTTCCACCCGGACAACGGCGCGCTGACGGCCCCCTCTCCGGGACCGGGGATGTATGCTCTCCGGTCCATGGAAGCCGCACCGACCGTCCTCACGATCGTCCGACACGGCCAGACCTCCGCCAACCTCGAGGGCGTCTGGCACGGCTCGACCAACACCCCGCTGACGGAACACGGTCGGCATCAGGCCGCCGCGGCGGCCGCCTGGATCGACGCCCATCATCGTCCGGTCGCCCACGTCTATGCGAGTCCCCTCGATCGCGCCCACCACACGGCCGAATCCATCGCGCAAAGCCTGGGACTCGTGCCGCGACTGGATCCGGGCCTGGTCGAATACGACCTGGGCGACTGGGAAGGACTCTCCTTCCGGACCCTCCATGAAGAGCGACGACTCTTCCACAACATGAAAGCGGATCCCCACTATCGACCCCACGGCGGCGAATCCCCCCTGCAGGTCGGAGAGCGTCTCGTCGCTGCATTCCGGCGGATCGCGGATCGCCATCCAGGGGAACGGGTCGTCGTCGTCGGCCACGGGGGTGCGCTCTCGATCGCTTTCGGCCTGCTGCTCGACAACGACTACAGCAGTTGGAATCGCATGATGAAGAATTGCGCGATCAGCGAACTCACCCTCGATCCGCACCCCGAACTGCTCAGTTTCAACCTGACCGACCATCTCCCACCCGATGATCCGTCCTCCGGCCATGCCGCCCGGAAGGAACCCGGGCCCACCAGCACCGGTGCCCAGGAGGAAACCCCATGAAGACGGCCGTCATCGGAGCCGGCGTGATGGGCAGCGGAATCGCCCAGGTTCTCGCGCAATCGGGCCATGAGGTCCACTGCACCGACGTGGCCGAGGACGCCCTCGAACGGGCGCGCACCAGCGTCACCCGGGGCCGCTACGGCTTCGATCGCGGGGTCGAACGCGGCAAGCTCACGCGTGCCGCGGCCGACGCCGCGCTCGCTCGCCTGCATTTCACGCTCGATCTGGAGGCGGCCGTCTCTGCGACGGACCTCGTGATCGAATGCATTCCCGAGAGACTCGATCTCAAGATCCGCGTGTTCCGGCAACTCGACCGACTCGCTCCCCCGGATGCGATCCTCGCGTCCAACAGTTCGGGCTTTCCGCTCGCCGGCCTGGCGGCCGCGACCGACCGACCCTCGCGAGTCCTCGTCTGGCATTGGGCCTCGCCTCCGGTCGTGATGAAATTCGCAGAGATCGTGGTTCGAGAGGAAACCGATCCCGACGCGATCAGATTCGTTCGAAAGACCGCGCTCGGCTGTGGCAAGAATCCGATCGTCGTGAAAGACCACCCGATGGCCTGGGGCTATGTCGCCAATCGCATCTACTTCGCGATGCTGAACGAGGCCAGTCGGGTCGTCTCGGATGGGGTGGCTTCGGAGGAAGAGGTGAATCAGCTGATGACGGATTGCTACGGTTGGCCCGTCGGCCCCTTCGCCATGGTCAAAGGGGCCCGGAAGGGCTTCGGGGACTGACCCCTTCGCCACCGTTCCCGGGAGCGGCCATCCGGGGCCCGGAGCCGTTCCATTCTGCGTTCTCCGCCGGAGGCCCGAGGCCTCGCGACGGTCCATCGGGCGAAGGGGCCATGTCGTCGAATCCATCTTCCTTCGTCCCGCAGCGTCCATGCCGCCCCGCCCTGTTGGCTGGCTTGCTCGGACTGCTCTTCGCGCCCCCCGTCCTGGCGCAGTTCTCCATGGTCGAAGACCGCCCGCCCCGCTTCGAATGGAGCGGTCGGATCGAAGCCGGGTCGCGAAACGAGTTCAAGACGGAGACCTCGGGTGGGGACACCTTCGAGTCGTGGCGCGTCGGCGTGGCCGGTGAACTCGGCGGACCGATCAACGAATCGATCCTGGTCGGCATCCGCGGCGGCTACCGATACGCGAACTACGATTTCCGCCTCGATCATCGTGCCCGGCCGCCGATCGCCTACGGTTCGAGCGAGTTGCCCCACGATCCCTGGGGCGCCCTCCACACCTTCGACGTGACCCCGAACGCGACGATTCTCGTGGGCGATGTCTTCTCGGTCATCGCCGCCGTTCCCATCCGCTGGTCCGCGGAGAATGGAGCGCGTCGAAACGCCTTCAGCGCCGGAATCTCCGCCATCGGTCGCTGGCAGGTCACGGACGATCTCCGCATCGGGCTGGGAATCGGCATCACCAGTCAACTCGAAGAGAAGGCCGAGACCTTCCCGCTCGTCGTGCTCGACTGGCAGATCTCGAAGGACCTCGAGTTCCGGACGCAGGGCCGTTGGACCCAGGGCGGCCGCGCGGCGCTGCTCTGGGGACCGAACCCGGCGGTCCGCCTGAGCCTTTCCGCGGGCTACGAACGGAATCGATTTCGCCTGGACGACAACGGCTTCGCAGCCGATCGCAACGGCATCGGCGAGATCCGGGCCGTGCCGGTCGAGATCGGGATGCGACTGCGTCTCCATCGGAACGCCTATCTCGATTTCCGGGCGGGCCTGGGTTTCGCGGGACGCTTCCGGGTCGAAACCGATGCCGGCCGGAGGCTCTACGACGAGCGCTATGATCCGGCTCCCCGGATCTCGCTCGCTCTCGTCCTTCCGCTTCCCTGAGGACCGGCGAAACGAGGATCTCCATCTCCCAGCCTGTCCCCGGACGACGAAGGACTGCCGATGACCCGCTCGCTCACGATCGCCGGACTGGCTGGACTGCTTCTCGTCGCGATCCTGCTGCTCTGGCCCCGGGCCGATCTCGCGGCGCGGGTCGGCGCCGGCATCAGCGCCCACGTGCCCTGTTCGCTCGCCGTGCACGGCGACCTCGACCCCGAATGGGTGATGGATCACTACCTCGATCCCGTCATCGGACCACCCGCCCGATGGATCGATGTCGCACGGGATCCCGCGACGGGCACCGTCGAGAGCCGGGCGGGATTCATCGCTTCGGCGCGGGCGATCTGGCGCCCGGGCGTCGGATGCACCCTCGTTCTCGATCGGGACGAGGCGCGACTCCGCCGCTTCCGCGATCCACCACACGCGCCGCCGCTGCCCGCAGACCGGCCCTGGCCCGAAGGTGACGCGCCCCTGGCCGAGCCCCCCTCGCCGGCCCTCGCCGCGGCGCTGGAAGCCGCTTTC
>DRKE01000487.1 GCA_011051925.1 Deltaproteobacteria bacterium | reverse complement strand
TCGGCGACTTCGGCGGCACCCGCAGCGATGCTGTCCGCCACCTCCCGGAACATCTTCATCTGTGCCGCCTTCGCCTCGGCCTGCGACGCGCCCTCCCCGCGATCCCAGACATAGCCGCCGCCGAAGCGCATCGGCCCGCGGAAGGACACGATCCGGACCGGAATCCCGAAATCGGCGAAGACGCGGTCGAGATCCCGCTCGTCGGCACCCGCACCATGAAGCACGATGAGAAGCGGCAGCCGGTCCCCGGAACGGGCCGGTCCGACGACCTGGGTCCTGTAGTGGAGCGGATAGGGCACGTCCACCCGGAGCTGGCTCGGCCCGAAGAAGAATTGCCACGCAGCGAAGACGACCAACGCCCCGATTCCCCACCTTGTCATCGAACCCATCGCGAATCTCCCGGTCCGTGGATCGCCCTGAAAAGGATCCCATCGATCGATCGGCCGTCCGAGGAACGCCCTGAAGGCCTGGGGACAGAATCCCCGAGGGTTCGCGCCCGATCCGTTCGAGGGGGAGGGAATCCTGTAGGATGGGCTTTACCTCGGCCTGCCTCGGGCACGGGGCCTGATGAAGGCGGGTCACGGATGCTGAACGACATGGACGCCCGCTTCCCGTCCGACCCGATCCGACGCCATTCCCGTCCGACTCCGATCCGCGTCGCGTCGCTCGCGCTTCTCGCGTTCGCGGGCTGCCTGTTCATTCCGCCCGCGCGAGCGCCGATCCCGAGCATCCTCGCAGCGGATCCGGAGGCCCGGCAGAAGACCCTCGTCGTCATGTTGCCCGGCATGGGCGACCGGGCGGCCGACTTCGTCGAGGCGGGATTCGTCGAAACCGACCCCCATCCCGACTTCGACGTCATCGCGGTCGATGCGCATTTCGGTTACTACACCGAGCGCAATCTGGTTCCGAGACTCCATGAAGACGTCATCGTCCCCGCCCTGGCACGCGGCTATGAGAAGATCTGGTTGTTGGGCATCTCGATGGGTGGTTTCGGTTCGTTGCTCTATGCCTCCGAGTATCCGAACGAGATCAGCGGCGTCATCCTGCTCTCGCCCTTCCTGGGAAGTCCCGGCCTGATCCGCCAGATCGAAGCAGCAGGCGGCCTGGAATCCTGGAACGGCGCAGCCGATGGATACGACGAACACGAAATCGCGATCTGGCGATGGCTCAAGAGACAGTTGTCGGATCCGGCATCCGGAGGGCCCGTCATCCTCGGCTATGGACGCTCGGAACGCATGGCCAGGACCTACGGCCCCCTGATCGAAGCGCTCGACCCCTCTCGGCTCTTCCGGATCCCCGGACGTCACGAGTGGACGACCTGGAAGCCCTTGTGGGCGACGATCTCGGACCGACTGCCGATAGCGGTCGGTCGCTGACGACGGGCCTTCGCCACACTGCTTCCGTCAGAGCGAAGCGGCCCCTGGCGCGAGAACCGGCCGGACCGTCGCCGCCCGCGCCCCGACCAGTGCCTTCACGGCCGCCTCGATCCCGTCCACCGAGAGATGGAACATCGGAAAGAGCGTCGAGATCGTCCGGCAGGTGCTCGACATGGCCCACTCGACCGGCCGATCCGGATTCAGCCAGACCGCGCGATCGAAATGCCGCTCCAACCGGTTCAGCCAGGCGAGTCCGGTCGTGTCGGTCTCCATGCGCGGATTGATGTTGCCTCGCGCCGACGTCAATTCGCTCGGATGCATCGCGGCATCGCCCACGATCATCAACTTCCAGCGTTCGCCGTAGGTCCGGAGCAGGTCCGCCGTCGAGACCGACTCCGACCGCATCAGCCGACCGGTCTCGAAGACCCGTTCGTAGACACAATTGTGGAAGTAGAAGGCCTTGAAGTCGCGCAACCCCCGTTCCTCGTAGAGTGCGGAAAGCAACCGGCTGACCGGTTCGTAGTAGGGATCCATCGTGCCGCCGACGTCGAGCAGGAGCAGCAGGCGGACGTCGTTCCTCCGTTTCGGCCGGAAGACCAGTTCGATCTCGCCCGCGTCGCGGCAGGTCCGGTCGATCGTGCCGTCGATGTCGAGCTCGACCGGACCGTCGCTCCTCGTCAGCTGCCGGAGCCTCCGCAGGGCGAGCTTGATGTTCCGGGTATCGAGCGTGACGTCGGTCCGGTACTCCTGGAAGTGGCGGTCCTCTGCGACCTTCATCGCCGAGCGATTGCGCCCCGGGCCACCGACCCGGATGCCTGTCGGGTGTTCGCCTCCGTGTCCGAAGGGTGACCTCCCACCGGTTCCGACCCAGCGTCCGCCACCGTCGTGCCGTTCGGTCTGCTCGGCCATCGTCTCCCGGAATCGCCGCATCAGCTCGTCGATGTCCAGATGTTCGAGGGCGGCACGCATCTCGTCCGTGAGTTCCTCGAAGGGCTTGGGATCGGCCAGCCATTCGAGCAGCTCCGGCGGCAGCTCGACGACGCCTTCGATGCCCTCGAAATACGAGGCGAAGACCCGATCGAAGGTGTCGAAATCGCTCTCGCTCTTCACGAGACAGGATCGGGCGACATGATAGAAGCCTTCGATCCGGGAGTCGTGGAGCCCGTGCTCGAGACAGGTGAGCAGCATCCGCCACTCCTGCAAGGTCACCTTCAGGCCGGCTTCGCGCAGGGTGTAGAAGAACTCGAGAAAGACCACGCGGGAATCCGGCCTAACGGCGAGCGCCGCCGAGCTCCTCGAAGCTCCGCGGCGTCTTCCCGCCCCGGGCCTGGAAGGCCTGGATCGCACGGGTATCCTGCTCGTTCTTGAGGAGCGCGCCCATGAAGGGCAACTCGCTCTCGAGCAGACCCGGATCCGCACCCGCCCGCAGGAGCGCCGTGATCCAGTCGATCAGCTCCGAGGTCGACGGGCGCTTGCGCAGCTCCTTCTGCTCCCGCAGCCAGTAGAACTTGACCAAGACCTGGTCGAGCAGTCGTTTCTCGACGTTCGGATGATGGACATCCACGATCCGGCGCATCTGTTCGACGTCGGGAAAGTCGATGAAGTGGAAGACGCAACGACGCAGGAAGGCGTCGGGCAGTTCCTTCTCGTTGTTCGACGTGATGATGACCATCGGCCTTTCCCGCGCGACGATCTCGTCTCCGGTCTCCATGATCGTGAAGCGCATCTCGTCGAGTTCGAGCAGGATGTCGTTCGGAAACTCGAGATCCGCCTTGTCGATCTCGTCGATCAGCAGGACCTGGCGGGATTCCGCTGCGAACACCCGCCCGAGAGGACCGAGGCGGATATAGCCGCGGATGTCCTTCACGTCCCCATCGCCGAAACGCGCATCGTTCAGGCGCTGAACCGTGTCGTAGACGTAGAGACCCTCTTCGGCCTTCGAGGTCGACTTGATGTGCCAGCTGTCGAGGGGAAGCCCGAGGCCCTCGGCGACATGCCGGGCCAGGAGCGTCTTGCCCGTTCCCGGTTCGCCCTTCACGAGCAGGGGCCGTTCGAGCGCGAGCGCGCAGTTCACCGCATCGACCAACGCCTCGGAGGCGCTATAGCCACTCGTCCCCTCGAAACGCTCGAAGCGTCCTGCTTCCGTCGCTGCTGCCGACATCGGACCCGCCTCTAGGCCCGCTCGTGAATGAGGAGCTTCTTCTCTTCCCCGAAGAGGACGGCGATCTTTCCGCGTCCGACGACCCCCTGGACGACGCCCTCGCCGAGCTTCGTGTGCCGGATCCGATCGCCCGGCCCGTACGAATCCCGGATCGAATAGCTCTGCGGCGGTTTCGACAGATCGGCTTCGACGATCTCGTCCGCCGGATCGACCTTCTTCTTCTTGGGCTTCGGCTTGAGCTTGCCCGCGCCCGTCTCCCAGGCCTTCTCGAG
>DRKE01000486.1 GCA_011051925.1 Deltaproteobacteria bacterium | reverse complement strand
TTTCGGGCGGGCGTTCGAAGCCTGGCGCCGCGCAGAGGGCGTCACCGAACGCCTCCTGCGCTTCGAGGACGGGGAGCGCCGACTGACGAACTGGTTGCACCTGGCGGAACTCCTCCGGCAGATCGAAAGCGAACGGTCCTGTTCGAGGCGGGGCCTTCTCGTCTGGCTTGAGAAGGCGATCGCGACCGAGGCGATCCGTGCCGAGGTCGGCGCCGACTCCGCCCTGCTGCGCCTCGAACGGGACGATCAGGCGGTTTCCCTCGTGACGCTCCACCGCAGCAAGGGGCTCGAATACGAAGTCGTCTATCTCCCCTGTCTATGGGAGGAACGCGCCGGAAAGGCGACGTCGGATCGACCGGCAGGACAGGAGGACAAGCAGAATCCGCCCATCCGCTACCACGATGAGCGGACCGGTCTCCGGACGCTGGATCTGGGCGGGCCCGACTATGCGGACCACGTCGCGCGGAGCCAGATCGAAGAACGTTCCGAACAGCTGCGGCTCCTCTATGTCGGTCTCACGCGGGCACGCCGTCAATGCGTGATCTTCTGGGGAGCGATCGGACAGAGATATGCGGAAGCGCCGCTGGCCTGGCTGCTGCATGCTCCTGCGTGGCAGGCGGAGGGAGGAGACCGGTCGACTTCCGCAGCCGTCCTCAAGAACTGGTCCGACGAGGAATGGATCGCGGCCTGGGGGGAAGTGGCCGAAGCCGCCGGTGAAGGCGCGGTTTCGATCGAATCGATCCGATTCGGGTCTCGTGATCGGTGGCGGGCGAGGACGAGCGATCGAGCCGCCCTCGTCTTCGAGCCGCCGTGCCGCAGGCATTCCCGGTCGCTCGGTACGACGAGTTTCTCGGCGCTGATCCGTGGGGCCATGCGAGCGACCGAGCCGCTTTCCGGACCCCTCGTGACGGGACGCGATCGCGATGCGCTCGACCCGGCCGGGCCCGATCGGGACGGCGAGACCGAGGCACCCGATCTCGCCGGGGCGATGCACGAATTTCCGAAGGGGCCCGAAGCGGGCACCCTGCTTCACGATGTCCTCGAGCAGGTCGATTTTCCGGAATACGACGAGACGGCCGTTCGCGCGGTGGCGGAAGCGGCGATCGAGCGGACGGCCTTCGACCCGATCCATGTCGGGCGGATCCTCCATGTGGTCGGATCCGTCGCGAGGACACCCCTTCGAACGGAGCCCGCAGCATTGTGTCTGGCCGATCTGCCGCGCGGAAGCCTGCGGGCGGAGATGGAGTTCACGCTCGCGGCTGCCGACCGGAAGGAGGACCGGACGCTCACGCCCGAGGCGCTCTCCCGGATTCTCGAGACGGCTCCTCGAGGCACACCGCTCCAGCGTTATGCCCGAAGAGCGTCGCAGCTCGGATGGAGGGAGCTGCGAGGGTATCTGCGAGGCTTCATCGACGCCGTCTTCTTCGATGGAAACCGCTACTACCTCGTCGACTACAAGTCGAACGACCTCGGTTCTCGCCAGATCGACTATCAGCCCGACCGATTGCTGGGACCGATGATCCAACACGACTATGTTCTTCAGTACCTGATCTACGCCGTCGCACTCGATCGCCATCTGGGTCGACGGCTCGTGGACTACGACTACGAAGAGCATTTCGGAGGCGTCTACTATCTCTTCCTGCGTGGCTTCGCACGGGAACATCCCCCCGGTTGTGGGGTCTTCTTCGACCGTCCGCCCCGGGATCTGCTGCGGCGCGTCTCGGGACTGATCGGCGAACCGTCCGGGAGAGGCGCATGAGCGGGAACGCGATTGGTGAATGGCCGCGCGTGGAGTCGGCGCGTCTTCTCGAAATGGCACGGGCGAACGGCGTGCTCTCGGCCCTCGACCAGCAGTTCTCGCTTCGACTCGCCGCGCTCTACGGCGAAAAGGAGCCCGGCATCCATTGGGCCCTCGCGATCGCGAGTCGGCAGGAGGCAGCGGGCCACGTCTGTGCCGATCTTTCCCGGCTGGTGGCCGACGGCCTCGTGGTGGAACGCCATGGCGAGACGGAGGTCCATCCGCTTCTGGCGACCAGCGACTCGCTGGAGGATTGGCTCGCAGAACTTCGCGAAAGCCCCCTCGTTTCGCTCGCCTCATCGAGGGGATCGGAGCGGGGAACGCCTCGTCCCCTCGTCCTCGATGAACGCGGGCGCCTCTACCTCCGTCGCGCCCATGGGAGTCAGTCGAAGCTGGCCGAAAGAATCCGCGAGCGGGCCGGGCGGGACGATCTCGATGTCGATCGGGGGCTCGCGGAGACCGGGATCGAAAGGCTCATGGACGCGGGGTCGACGGGGCTCGCGTCGGACGAAGGGGACCGGGAAGACGAGGCGCCACGATCGGCATTGCGCGTCGCGCTGTCGCGGCCGCTCGCGATCGTGACGGGGGGGCCTGGAACCGGCAAGACGACGCTGGTGTCGAGACTGGTCGTCCTCCTGATCGAGCAGGCCCTCGCGAAGGGCCGATCGGTTCCCCGGGTGCGGCTGCTCGCTCCGACGGGCAAGGCGGCCGCGGCGATGGCCGCTTCCTTCGCGCGACAACGGGAATCCCTCGACCTGCCCGATGGAATCCGCGAGGCCCTCCCCCGGACGGCGGAAACCATTCATCGCGCCCTCCATCCCCAGACGCGCCTCGACGCCTTCGGAAGACCGCTGCCCTTCTCTCTTGCGGATGACATCGTCATCGTCGATGAGGCTTCGATGGTGGATCTCGAGTTGATGGCGCGTCTCTTCGATGCATGTCGGGATGTCGAGAGGCTCGTCCTGCTCGGGGATCCGGATCAGTTGACTTCGGTCCAGGCGGG
>DRKE01000485.1 GCA_011051925.1 Deltaproteobacteria bacterium | reverse complement strand
GTCGGCTGCTACCCTCGGCCGATGTCCGTTGCGTCGACGTCGAAGAAGAGAAGAAGGGGTCGCAGGGGGTCCCGCACGGGTGCGTCCCGACACGGGCCGCCGACCGGCCGTCCTCCGCGGGAGGCCTTTCTTCCGACCTCTCGCGCCGATCTCGAGGCGCGTGGTCTCGAGCGGGCCGATGTCGTTTTCGTGACCGGGGACGCCTACGTCGATCATCCATCCTTCGCGATGGCCATCCTGGGCCGCTGGCTCGAGGCCCATGGTTTCCCGGTCGCGATCCTGTCCCAACCCGATTGGCGGAACGTCTCGGCCTGGCGCGATCTCGGGCGTCCGCGACTCTTCTATGCCGTCAGCGCCGGGAACATGGACTCGATGATCAATCACTACACGGCGAATCGGAAGCGTCGGAACTCGGATGCGTATTCGCCGGGTGGGCGGATCGGTCTGCGTCCCGATCGGCCCACCGCCGTCTACGCGCAGCGGTGTCGCGAGGCCTTCAAGGGGGTTCCCATCGTGAGCGGAGGGGTCGAGGCCTCTCTTCGGCGGATCGCCCACTACGACTATTGGAGCGACCGGGTCTGGCCGTCGAACCTGGTGACGTCGAAGGCCGATCTCCTGGGTTATGGCATGGGCGAAGCGACGCTCCTGGAGGTGGCGCAGCGGCTGGACCGGGGAGAGGCGATCACTTCGCTTCGGGATCTGCGCGGGGTGGCCTATCTGCTCGGAAGGAACGAAACGCTTCCGGAAGTCGCCTTCGGTGCTGCCGGAGGCGACGAGACGATCGAGCTGCCCCCGTTCGAAGAAGTCAGGGAGGATCGGCGCGCCTTCGCCGAGATGACACGCCGATTCCATCACGAGACGAATCCCGGCAATGCCCGACGGCTCGTGCAACGCCATGGAGATCGACTGCTCGTCGTGAACCCGCCGGCCCGTGCCCTTGGCGAAGCCGAGCTGGATCGGCTTCACGAACTCCCCTATACCCGCCTTCCCCATCCCGACTACGATGCCCCCCCGCCCGCCTGGGAGATGATCCGGGACTCGATCCAGATCATGCGCGGTTGTTTCGGGGGATGCACGTTCTGCTCGATCACGATGCACCAGGGGCGGACCATCCAGAGCCGCAGTCCGGATTCGATCCTGCGCGAGGTCGAGGCCCTCGCGTCACGCCCCGATTTCAAGGGGACGATCAGCGATCTCGGCGGACCGACGGCGAACATGTACCGGATGCGCTGTACGAAGCCCGAGGTCGAGAAGATCTGTCGACGCCTCTCGTGCGTCCACCCCAAGGTCTGTCGGCTCCTCGAGACCAGCCATGCGCCGACGCTGGCGTTGATGCGGAAGGCCCGCGCCGTTCCGGGTGTGAAGAGGGTCCACATCGCCTCGGGAATCCGGATGGATCTCGCCGCCCACGAGCCGGAATATCTCGAGGATCTCGCCGCCCATCACGTCGGGGGACACCTGAAGGTCGCGCCCGAACACGTGAGCGATCGGGTCCTCGCGCGGATGAAGAAGCCGGGAATCGAGGGCTTCGAGATCTTTGCGGAACGCTTCATGGCCGCTTCCCGGCGCGCGGGCAAGGAGCAGTACCTCGTGCCCTACTTCATCGCGAGCCATCCCGGATCGGGTGTCGAAGAGATGATCGAACTCGCGATCTTCCTGAAGGAGCGCGGCTATCGTCCGCGGCAGGTCCAGGATTTCATTCCGGCGCCGATGGATCTGGCGACCTGCATGTATTGGACGGGACTCGATCCGATCAGCCTCGAGCCGGTCGAGACCGCAAAGCGGTTGAAGGATCGCAATGTCCAACGGGCGCTCCTCCAGTTCTTCGCGCCGGAGAACTGGGCGACGGTCCGTGATGCCCTGCTCGGCGCGGGGCGGGGCGACCTGATCGGCGAGGGGCCCGATTGCCTGATTCCCTCGCGTCCGCCGAGGAGGCCGGGGAAGCCGGGTCGGGAGACGGGCCGCCGGGCGCCCGCCAGGCGGGACCGGGAGGAAGCGGTGGGGGCCGGCTATCGCGGGCCTGCCCGGGATCGGGGCCGCGGCCGGCGAAGCCCCTAGGGAAACCTCTTCACACGCCGCCGTGCCGTGCCGGTGCGGGAGGGGGTCCCGTGCTCGAACAGGTCCGGGCGGTCGGAGTGCCTGCTTGTCCGGAGCCCGGTGGCCGCCTCTCGAAACTGCGCGTACTCGTCTCGCTCCTCGCGAGACTCCCCCCTCCCGCCCCGACCTCGGGACGCCTCGATCACAGCGCCGCCCCTGCCTCTCTCGGGATCGACTCGTGCCGAACTGCGTAGAGGTTCGCCAACGCGAACATCGTCTGTGCCCGCGCCAGGTTCTTCGCGATTCCCGACCGGGTCGTGGCTCGATCCCGACCGCTGCCATCGCGCGCGCCGGACGCGATGCCCGATTCGGCGGGCGCTTCTTCGTCGGTGTGAAGACGCCGATCGCCGATCGCTGGGGGCGACCCATCGCGTCGACCGGGATCGGCGTGAGCCGGCGACCTCGAAACCGGCGTCAGGGAGCGGACGGATCGCCCTCGGCCTCGGCGATTTCGGCCCGCACGATGGAGACATGGACGATCCCGAACAGGAAGGTCTGCCAGAGTTCGCCGGCGAGGGGGCGCGGGCTCTTGCGAAGCACGCCGAGGAACGCGACACACTCGAAGGCGTGCACGATGACCAGCACCCAGAAGAGACTGCGGCCGAATCCGCCGATGGCCGTCGCTGCGAGCGGAGGAAAGAAACACGCCGTCGCGAAGAGCCACGTCGCACCGATGACCGCCTTGCCGATCGGATAGATCGGTCTGTCTTCCATGATCGGATTCTCCCGGCTGCGGCGAGGATGATAGCTTCTCCGGACGCTCCTGCCGCAGCAGGGAATCGGAGCCCGTTCGAATCGATCCACTCCGGGTCGGACGGGAGGAAGGGAAGGGCGCGAATGGATTCTTCGGCCGGATCGTCGAGCCGCTGGAAACGGGATCTCGAGGCGAGTGCGGAGAGTCGTTTCTCGCAGGGCGGGGAGGATGGCGTGCTGCTGCATCTCTTCGCGAGGATCGGGACGGCCTGTCGTTATTTCGTCGAGTTCGGGGCCTGGGATGGTCAGCACCTGTCGAACACCGCGAATCTGAGGCTGAATCACGGTTGGACGGGGCTGCTGATGGAAGACAGTGATCGGGCGGACGGCGATCTCGTTCGCCGGGAACGGGTGGATGCCGGAAACGTCGAGTCGCTCTTCCGACGCCATGGGGTGCCCACGGAATTCGATCTGCTGTCGATCGACATCGATGGCAATGATTATTGGGTCTGGAAGGCGATCAGGACCTTCTCGCCGCGGGTCGTCATCGTCGAGTACAACATCTTCTTCCGGCCCGGGATGGCGAAGACGATCGCCTACGACGCGGATCACGTCTGGGACAAGAAGGGATACGGACGCTATCACGGCGCGAGTCTGGCGGCCTTCGAAAGGCTCGGGCGGGAGAAGGGCTATGTGCTCGCCTATACCGAGCCGTATTGCCCCAACGCGATCTTCGTGCGCGAAGATCTCCTGCCCGTGGGCGCCTGCCTGCCCGGGGCGCACGAATGGATCCGTTGGGACTGGCCCGAAGACGGCTATGTCGAGCCCGCCGTGCGTCCGGGGGGACGTTGGGTCGACGTCTGACCGGTGAGGCGTGCCTGCGGCGCGGGTCTCCTCGACGGGAACGACGGCGGCTCCGCATCAGGCCTTCGCAAGGAGCCATGTTCCGACGAGCAGGGTCATGGCGACGAGGCCCGCGACGGCCTGGCCGATCGGGCCCGGTCGCGGGCGGTTCGCGAAGGGGATCGCCAACAGGCCGCCGGTCAGGCTGCCCGCGGCCAGTCCGAAGAGGTGGGCGGAAAAGTCGACCCGGGGGCCGTTGCCGCCGAGCATCGCGACCAACGCGAGTCCCGCACCGAGCGCGACCCAGGGGCCGCGACCCGGAGAGGCCGTCTGATGGCGCCGCCAGGCGGCCAGGCCTGCCAGGATGCCGACGAGTCCGAACACACCGGTCGATGCACCGACGGAACCGTGGGCCGAGCCGTAGTAGATCGCATTGGCCAGGTTGCCGAGTGCACCGGTCGTGACGAAGCAGAGGAGGGCGATCCCGATGCCGAGGCGCCCGGCGACCATGGCGAGGAAGAACCCTCCGAAGAGCGTGTTGCCGAGGACATGGGAAAGGTCGGTGTGGATCGTGAGGGCCGTGAGGAGGCGCCACCACTCGCCTTCGAGAACGAGTGCCGCCTGACTCCGGCCCCGCTCGATAAGCATCGCCCAACGCCCCGACGCGTCGAGCCCGAGATGGAAGGCGAGCATTCCGAGGGCGAGCAGATAGGCCATCGCGGCATCCAGGGGCGTCGCATCCGTGGGGCGTGGCAGCGCCAGGCGGCGAGACCGCTCGCTCCGTTCACGGCGCCAGGCGTCGAGGATCCGGCGGGCGGCTTCGTTCGACCCGTCGGCGACTCCCACGGTGAATCCGGCGTTCGACCGGATCACCTCGGCCGAGATCCCCTCTGCGATCAGGACCAGCGCCCAGTCGTCGGCCTCGCGCCGTCTCGGCGTGACGGGCAGGGAAGCGGGTGGGTCGGAGCCATCGAGGTCGGTCATGATCGACAGGCATGGTAACGTTGGCGCCGCTTCCAGCCGAACAACGGGACGAGGCGAGCCGCGCGGGTTCGCGTGCCCGGTCATCGGCCCCGGACCTTCGGAGCAGGAATTCGCATGCCCGCCACGCCCACGCTTCCTCCTTCGCTCGTCCGGGTCGAGCGGATCGCGCTGCGCGGACCGGGGGTCGTGATCCTGACGGGACCGTCGAGCTGCGGGAAGGGGGAGGTCGCGGCCGCGCTCTGCGATCTGGTCTCGATCGATTCAGTCCGACACCTTTCGATGGGCGCGATCCTCCGCTCGACGGTCGAACGTTCGAAATCCGATCCCGGCTTCACGAAGCTGCTCGCGGAAAAATACGGGCTCTCCAGGGAGACCAGCCTCTTCGATTGCATCGACACGAACGACGAGCTCGTCGAGAAGGTGAAGCGCCACCTGCCGGACTTCGAACGCTATTTCGGGCGGACGCCGGGTCGCTTCATCTCGGATGACGTGAGCCCGGGAACGCCGGTGAGTCAGCTCGAATGGCTGGAGTTCTGCACCGCGCGTGGGTTGCTGATCCCGAATCGCTGGACCCAGGACCTCATCTCCGCCGAGATCGAACGGGTCCTCTCGATGGGCCCGGACGGCCATGCCCGGCCCTTCATCCTGGATGGCTATCCGCGCACGGTCGCCGCGGCCCGGCATCTCACTTCGTTCCTGCGCAGCATCGACGTACCCGTCCTGAAGGTGCTCCATCTCTCGATCAGCAAGGCCGAGATGAGTGCGCGCGCGGGCAAGCGGGGGCGCGTCGATGACCATGCAGAAGCGCTTCGCAGCCGCTTCGAGTTCTACGTCGAGAGCGTGCAGCCGTCGGTCGACTACCTGAAGGCGGAGCTCGGTGGAGATGCCGTCGCCCTGATCGATGCCCATCAGCCTGCCTACGTCGAGGTCGAGGGTGAACGGGTCTTCGACCTCCAGCGCTCGATCGAGAACGTCGTCGCGACGTCACTTCGGGCGCTGGGCGTGCCTCGGGTCATCGTGCGAGACCTGCTGGATCGACGTCGCGAAGAGAGCGCTGGTCGCGATGATGGCTGAGCCGGCCGGCGGAGAGATGCCGATTCCCGAGACCGACGAACTCGGGCGCTATCTCGAGGATACGATCACGATCGACTGGCAGACGCCCGACGTCATGTCGACGGCCCGGATGCTGCTCGATGCGCTCGAAGAACCGGAGGCGCGGATCCGGCGGCTTTTCACGTTCGTTCGTGACGAGATCGCGGATTCCCTGGATACGCCGACGGCGGCCAGGACGTGTCGTGCGAGCGAGGTTCTTCGCGAGCGGACGGGTCTCTGCTATGCCAGGAGCCATCTTCTCGCCGCTCTGCTGCGGTTCGCGGGATTCCCGGCGGGATTTTGTTATGCGCGGTGGCGGGATGACGATCGGCCGGGTCGATTCGTGCTGCACGGCTTCAATGCCGTCTATCTGGCCGCGAAGAAGGACTGGGTCCATCTCGACCTGGGGTGCGGGTCCGGGGGGATGCGGACCGAGTGCCGTCTGTCGGCGCCCTGGAGTCTCGCCCGCTGGCCCGATGCGGAAGCGGGAGAGGCGTTCCTGCCCTTCATCTACAAGCGTCCCGGGAAGCGGATCATCGACCTGTTCGAGCGGGCCCCCGATTTCGAGGCCGTCCGCCGGAACCTTCCCGATGCCCTGACCTAGAGGCCGGTCGGGTCGTCGCTTCAGTCGAGCGCGTCGCGGCGGACGAGGTCTTCGCGCAGGGTCCGGGCGGCCAGGCCGTAGTGGAGGATCGACCCGCCCGCGAAGACGACGATCGTCGAGAGCAATGCGTAGCGGAGGGATTCGATTCCGAGGGCGGGTTCGAGGAGGTCGCTCAGGATGCCCACGCCCTGGGGGCCGAGGCCGAGGCCGATGATGTTGATCGTGAAGAGCAGGATGGCCGAGGCCGTGGCCCGCATCCGGGCGGGGACGAGCGTCTGGGTCATGGCGAAGGTGGGGCCCAGGTACATGCCCCCGAGAACCGATCCCGGGAGATAGGCGACGAGGCCGACATACGGATTCGGCGAGAGGTAGAGGAGGAAGGCGAAGGGGATGAACGCGGCGGTCGCGATCGCGGGAACCCACATGTACCAGCGCAGGTCCCGGACGGAGAGCCGATCCCCGAGAACCCCGCCCAGGAAGGTGCCCGCTGCGCCCGCCGTGATTCCGATCGCTGCCAGCCAGGATCCGATTTCGCCCGCGTTCATTTCGTGGGAACGTCGGAAGAAGGTCGCGATGAAGGCTCCTGCGCCGTAGCCGTAGAAGGCGTGAAGCGCTGCAGCCATCGCCATGTGGCGGAACGACTTCAGGCCGTTCATCAGGCGAAGGACCTGGGGTAGGGAGAGGTCTGGGGCGCTCGCCGAAACCGGGGCGTCGAAGCGGCCGCGAGGTGGCTCGCGCAGCGTCAGCTTGACGAGCAGGGCAAGCAGGATTCCCGGCGTTCCGACCACGAGGAAGGCGGTTCGCCAATCGAAGAACTCCTCGATCCAGCCACCGGCGAGGAAACCGATGCCGCTTCCGATGGGAATGCCCAGGGAGTAGATCCCGAGGACGGTCGCGCGTCGCGAAGGCGGGAAATAGTCGGACAGGAGCGAATGGGCCGGCGGGCTGCAGCCGGCTTCGCCGACGCCGACGCCGATTCGCGCCAGCAGGAGCCAGAAGAAATTGCTGGCCAGGCCGGTTACTGCGGTCATCGCGCTCCAGACGAAGATGGCGAGTGCGATGATGCCCGTCCGGTTTCCGCGATCGGACCAGCGGGCGATGGGCAGTCCGACGAATGTGTAGAAGATCGCGAAGGCGGGGCCGGATAGAAGGCCGAGGGCCGTGTCCGAGAGTTCGAATTCCTTCTTGATCGGTTCGAGCAGGATCGAGAGGATCGAACGGTCGATGAAATTGAAGACGTAGACGACGAGCAGGAGGCCCAGCGCACAACGTGTATAGCGGGGGGAAAAACGATGCGGATCGTCGGTCGGGGCCGCCGGTTCCGATTCGGCCGGGAAGCTCACGAGGCCATGGTACCCGGTTCCCGGGCGAGTGGAGACCAGACCGCAGGACAGATGGGCTAAAAAGAGGGGATTTACCCCCGTGTCGAATCGGTATGCGGGGTTTTCTCTCCGTCTGGGCATCGGAACAATTCCAATCTGCTCCGGTCGTTGCCCGAGTCTCAAGCTGTGAGAATTGCCGTCCGATTGAAAGGGAAGCGCGCGCCCGCCTCTCATCTTCGTGCCGCGGAAAGCGCCGGAGGATCCGTCATTGAAGCCAGCATCACCGAAGTCCGGGGGTCGGACCGTTCGAAGCGGCTCATTCCGCGCTCTCATGATGTGGGTCCTCTTCATTCTGTCGTCCATGTCGACAGGAGCGGCTGCGTCGGAAGATCTCACCGAGATGAGCCTCGAAGAGTTGATGAACGTCGAGGTCACCTCGGTTTCGAAGAAGACGCAGAAGAAGACGGACACGGCCGCAGCGATCACGGTGATCACGGCGGAGGACATCCGTCGGGGTGGATTCACGGTGATTCCCGAGGCGCTGCGGATGGTGCCGGGCGTCGATGTCGGACGGGTGGACGCCCATCGCTGGTCGATCTCGATCCGTGGGGACTCCGGTCTCTTCGCGAACAAGCTGCTCGTCCTGATCGACGGGCGAAGCGTCTACACGCCGGCCTTCGGCGGAACCTATTGGGACGTCCAGGACTACCCGATCGAGGACGTCGAGCGGATCGAGGTGATTCGCGGCCCCGGCGGCACGGTCTGGGGCGCGAATGCCGTGAACGGCGTGATCAACATCATCACGAAGCGTTCGAAGGACACGCAGGGTGCCCTGGTGAGCGCCTACGGGGGAAGCCACGAGCGCGGCCTCACGGCCCGCTACGGAGGCCGCTTCGGCGAGGCGTCCCGGACGCACTACCGCTTCTATGGGCGCGCCTTCCGGGTCGACGATTTCGACCTCGACAAGAACGGGAACGGAAACGACGAGTGGCGCCAGGGGCGTTTCGGCTTCCGCGTCGATTCGGAACTGT
>DRKE01000484.1 GCA_011051925.1 Deltaproteobacteria bacterium | reverse complement strand
TCAGCAACTGCTTCCCGAGATTCTTTCCCTGGAAGAGCCGCAGGAAGGTCTTCGGCGTGTTCTCGAACCCCTGTTGGATGTCCTCCTCGACGACGAGTTCGCCCGAGGCGTTCCAGCGCGTGAGATCCTCCATCGCCTGGCGGGCGCCCGAGAGATGGTCGAAGAGGATGAATCCGCGCATCGTGAGCCGCCGGACGACGACCTGCATGATGTTGCGGGGACCGGGGGGCAGCTCCTTTTCGTTGTAGCCCGAGATCGCGCCACAGAGGGTGATGCGGCCGTGCTCGGCCATGCGCATCAGGGTCGCGTCGAGGATCTCTCCGCCGACGTTGTCGAAGAAGAGATCGACGCCGTTCGGGAACTCTTCCTTGATGCGTCGACCGACGTCTTCGTTCTTGTAGTCGATCGCGCCGTCGATCTTCGCGGTTTCGCGAAGCCAGGTGCATTTGTCGGGGCCGCCGGCGATCCCGACGACCTTCCCCGCACCGCGGATGCGGGCGATCTGGGCGACGACCGAACCCGTCGCCCCTGCCGCACCGGAGACGAGGACATTGTCGCCTTCGCGGACGGGCTGGATCGCATGCAGTCCGAAATAGGCCGTGAGCCCCGTTCCGCCCAGAAGACTCAGCATCCGGTAGGGCGGAATGCCGTCGGGAACCGGCGAGACCCCCGCGATGGGACCGGGCGATCCGGAACCCACGAAATACTGCTGCCAGCCGAACATGCCCGAGACGAGCTGTCCCTTCGGATGGTCCGGATGTTTCGATTCGACCACCTGACCGACGGTCGATGCCCGCATGACCTCGCCGATTCCGACTGGCGGGATGTAGCTCGGGACGTCGTTCAGCCAGCCCCGCATGGCGGGTTCGAAGGCCAGGTAGAGGTTCCGGACCAGGATCTCGTTCTCGGCGATCTCCGGGACGGGCTCTTCCCGGTACTCGAAGTCCGATTCCTGGACCATGCCTTCGGGTCGTCTGGCGAGGACCCATTGTCCGTTCGTTCGTGTCATGTCCGGTTTCTCCTCTTTCTTTCGTTCGTTCTTCTTGCGGTTCGCCTGATCATGGTCGCGCGGACTCGTTCGCGGTGGAGACACGGCCTGTTCGTGGACGAAGACGCGGGGAAGGGCCCGGGCTAGGGCGCCTTCCTCTCGATGCCGATCTCCCGGAGGATTTCCTCCGTGTGTTCGCCGAGCGTGGGTGCCGGGCGATCGAGGGTGGTCGGTGTCCGGTCGAAACGCGCCGCGGCACGGGGTTGTCGGATCCGTCCGGCCACGGGATGGTCGCTTTCGAAGATGAGTCCGTTCTCGACGATCTGTGGATGCCGGAAGACTTCGTCCAGGGGCAGGATCGGAGCGCAGGGAACCTCTTCCGCGTCGAGGCGTTCGAGCCATTCCGCCGTCGTCCGGGTCTTGAGGACCTCCGCCGTCTGGTCCAGACGCTCCTTCGCGTAGGCGACGCGTCCGCCCGGCGTCCGGAAGCGCTCGTCGTCGAGCCATTCCGGGTGTCCCAGGGCGCGCGCGAGACCCTGCCACTCGGAATCGGAGACGGCGCCGGCCGTCATCCAGCCGTCCGCAGTCTCGTAGACCAGATCCTGGGCGAGTACGTTCCGCGGGGTGTACTGGTCGTCCCTCACGAAGGTGTGTGCCGCGAAACCCTCGGGCCAGGCAAGGGCGATCATCGCGTCGATCATCGAGAGTCGAACGTGTTGGCCTTCGCCCGTCCGTTCCCGGGCGAGAAGGGCCGCCGTGATCGCCTGGGCCGCCGTCAGCGCCGTCACCTTGTCGGGCACGATGAGCCGCATCATCCGCGGGCGGCCCGCGCCTCGATCGCCCTGGATCGTCGCGAGTCCGGAGAGCGCCTGGACGATCGGGTCGTAGACGCGCTTTCCCGCGTAGGGCCCGGATTCGCCGAAACCCGAGATCGAGACGTAGATGAGATCCGGCTTCAGCGGGCGCAGATCGTCTTCCGCGATGCCCATCCTTTCAACGACGCCCGGCCGGAAATTCTGGACGACGACATCGGCCGTCTCCACGAGCTTCCGGAACGCATGGCGATCCTCATCCCGCTTCAAGTCGAGCACGATCGAACGTTTGTTCCGATTGGCCGTCGCGAAGGTCGCCGTGATGCCATCGCGGGGATGGCCCAGGCGGCGAACGAGGTCGCCTGCCCCCGGGCTTTCGACCTTGATGACGTCGGCGCCCTGATCTCCGAGCAGGACCGTCGCCATCGGGCCCGAGATCATGGAAGTCAGGTCGACGATCCGGAAGCCGGAAAGGGGGCCGGGTGCGGGGGGCATCTGGAGGATCTCCTCGTTGGCGCGAGCGTAGACCATCTGGAGCAGGGGACTCCAGGGGGATCGGAGGGCCAGGGATGCGGATGCCAGCGGACGCCAGCGAACCAGGTCGGTGGGCACGGGGGCCGCAGGGCCCCCGGGATCGGGTATTCTGGACCGATGAGTCCAGCTGCCCCCCGACCCGATCCGCCCCCCCTGCCTTCGGGTGTCGTTGCCTTCGTGAAGCGGGATTGCCCGACCTGCGAGCTCGTCGCCCCGATCCTGATCGAGCTGGCCGAGCACGTACCGCTCACCGTCTACAGCCAGGACGACCCTTCCTTTCCGCCCGGCTTGACCGCGGTCGATGACACGGCCCTCGAGGTCTCGTGGCACCACGAGATCGAAGCCGTTCCGACGCTTCTTCGTGTCGAGTCGGGGCGCGAAGTCGATCGGGCGGTCGGGTGGCACCGCGGCGAATGGGAGGCGCTCACCGGGATCGGGGGACTGGCACCGGGATTCCCCGAATCCCGTCCCGGCTGTGGTTCGCGATCGGTCGATCCCGTTCACGCGGCCGAACTCGCCATCCGCTTCAGCGACTCGAAGCTCCACTCGCGTCGGGTCGAGGTCGCGACGCTCGAGGACGAGATCGAGGCGTGTTTCGATCGCGGATGGAGCGATGGACTGCCCGTCGTGCCTCCGACGGAGGAGCGGGTGATCGCGATGCTCGAGGGTACGGACCGGCCTCCCGACGAGATCGTCGCGGTCGTTCCCCCGGATCTCGTTCCTTGCACGGTCGAGAAGGTGGCCATCAATGCCGTGATGGCGGGATGTCGTCCCGAATACCTGCCGGTCGTGCTCGCCGCGGTCGAGGCGGCCTGCACCGACGCCTTCAACATCCATGGGCTGCTCGCGACGACGATGTCCGCGGGGCCCGTCCTCGTCGTGAACGGGCCGATCCGCCGACGGATCGGAATGAATTCCGGAAAGAACGTGCTCGGCCAGGGCAACCGGGCGAACAGCACGATCGGCCGCGCGCTCCAGCTCGTGATCCGGAACGTGGGCGGTGGCCGGCCGGGTGAAGTCGACCGGGCGACGCTCGGCAATCCCGGCAAGGTCGGCTTCTGTTTCGCCGAGGACGAGGAAGGTTCGCCCTGGCCGCCGCTCTCGACCGCTTTCGGTTTCGAGGCGGGAACCGATACGCTGACGCTCTTTCCGGGCGAGGGACCCCGGACGATCTTCGATCAGCTCTCCCGCGAACCCGAGTCCCTGGCGAGAAGCTTTGCCGCGAGTCTGCGCACGATGTACACGCCGAAGGTCGTGATGGGCTTCGACGTACTGGTGGTCGTTTCTCCCGAGCACGCGCGGGTCTTCCGTGAGGCGGGCTGGTCGCGCGAGGATCTTCGGGCGAAGTTGCACGAGCTGACCCTGATTCCGGGGGAGGAACTGGTTCGGGGTGCACTCGGAATCGCGGAGGGCCTTCCCGAGAGTGTCCGCGAGATGTCGCTTCCGAAATTCCGACCCGACGGGATCCACATCGTGCATGCCGGTGGCGGGGCGGGCCTCTTCTCTGCGATCATCGCGGGATGGGCGACGGGCGAGATGGGTAGCCAGACCGTGGCCAGGGAGATCCGACCATGACGATTCTTCTCGATCCGACCAGCGAACGCGTTCCGGCCGAAAGGCCGCGGGCCCCTCGGCTATCGGGCCTCGAAGGTCGGACGATCGGCCTGCTCGATATCGTCAAACCGCGCGGGGACGTCTTTCTCGATCGCCTCGAAGCCCGGCTCGAGCGCGAGGGCGCGAAGGTCCTCCGCTACAGGAAGCCGACCTTCACGAAACCCGCTCCGATCGATCTCCGGCATGAGATCGCGCAACAATGCGACGCCGTCGTCGAAGCCCTGGCCGATTGAGGCAGCTGCACGTCGTGCAGTGTGCACGACACGGTGGATCTCGAGGATCGTGGACTCCCGGCCGTCTTCGTCTCGACGATCGAATTCGTCGACGCGGCCGAGGCGCAGGCGAAGGCCCTCGGAACCGAAGCCAGTGCCGTCTATGTCGAACATCCGATCCAGGATCGGACGGACGAGGAGATGCAGGCGATCGCCGACGAGGCGGTCCAGGCAATCGTTTCGAAACTCGTGAGCGCCTGAGGGCTTCATCGTCGGGCCGCATGGTCGGGTGGACGACGGGCGAGAGGCGGTCCGCACTCAGGGGTCGGCGGAAAGCGGAGGGCGAAGCCGGAATCTCGTGCAGCGGAAAGATCATGACGCCAGGCGTCGCACGTCGTGGATCCGATGGCGGAAGCGACACGGCAGAGGTGGCAGAGGTAGCAGAGGAGAGGAGAAAAGGACGATGGGACGTTGGAGTCGCGAGGAACTCGAGGAGGCCTTCCAGCTCTATCAGGATACGGCGCTGGCCGCCGGCACTTCAGGCGATTGGCGCGCCTGGGCCGATCAGTTCACTGAAGACGCGACCTATGTCGAGCATCACTACGGAACCATGGGCGGTCGCGAGGCGATCTACAACTGGATCCAGAAGACGATGTCCGAGCCGATCAATCGCGACATGCGCTATTTCCCGGTCGAGTGGTACATGATCGACGAGGAGCGGGGCTGGATCGTCGCCAAGGTCTGGAACCGGATGATCGATCCGGGCGACGGCAGTCTTCATCAGCAGTACAACATCACGATCCTCCACTATGCGGGCAACATGAAGTGGTCCTACGAAGAGGACATCTACAACCCGGTCCATTTCGCCACGGTCGTGAAGGGCTGGATCGACCACAAGGCGGAACTCGAGGCGGCCGCGAAGGGCTGACCTGCACGGCCGGACCGCCTGGCGCGATTGGCCGATGATTTCGAGGGGCGTCTGCAGGAGAGGGCGCCGTGCCCGGGCCTCGGGAGGTTCTGCTTGGGGTTGCGTTCGCGTCGGGTGCGGTCGGCTCGGCTCGGGAAGGCGAGTTCCGGGGGGTGTCAGAGGTATTGCAGGGCGCTTCGCGGAAATCTCCGCTTGAGGGCGCGGTAGCCGAGGCAGATCGGATAGAGGACGACGAGGGCCGCGCCCGTCGCGAGCCACGTTGCCGAAAGGCCGCCCGGGTCCGATTCGCCGCGGAGGATCGCGACGCCCGCGCCGAGCACGATGAAATGCACGACGTAGAAGAAGAGCGCCGTCTGGCCGAACACGAGCAGGGGATTGAATTCTCGCGGCGGACCCGACATGCGACGTTCGTGGCGCAGGAAGACCACGAGGAGGAGTGCCATCAGGCCGAGTTCCATCATCGAAAAAGAGAGCGAAGGCGGGTATCTGCTCATGTGGAGCCACTGCACGATCGTCGTGTCGTCGCGGAGCAGGCCCATGTTCCCGTAGCCATTGTTCCGCCGAACGAAGGCCCATAGCAGGAGGGACGAAAGCCCCGAGAGCAGCAGCAGCTTTTCGATGTCGAGGCGGCCGTTCTCGTTCGCAGGCCGCGCGAGCAGGAAGCGGCCGAAGGCCCAGCCGAGAATCATCATGCCGAGCCAATGGGTCATCGGATACTGGACGAAGATCGACCCGCTCCGACCCGGTACGAAGAAGAGGAGCCTGGCGAGGGACCGGGAAACGGCGGTCGCTTCGTTCCCGATCGGAAAGAACCGGAAGAGAACGAACTCGCTTCCCGCGAGCCAGGCCAGGCCGAGCGCGAGAAGAAAGCTCGCGGGAAGACGCCGCAGCGGAATCATGGCGAGCATCGAGGCGCCGATCGCGAAGAGCACCTGGAGATGGAGCCCGTCATGGCCGGGCATCATCGAGATCAGCCCCTCGCACGCGAAGAGGACGAGAGCCCGGATGAAGAGATGGCGATCGAGTTCGAACGACGAGGCCCCCCGGCCCCGACGCCGCTCGAGGCTGATCGCGAGCGAAGTTCCGGAAAGGAAGAGGAAGGTCGGGGCACAGAGATGGGTGATCCAGCGCGTGGTGAACTGCAGCCAGTCGAGCGAGGCGCCGGGCGTCCAGAGAGGGGCTCCCGTCACGGGATCGCGCAGGTAGGCCGAGTCCGCGGCGACCCGTCCGGGATTCCACATCAGCGACGCATGGTCCACCACCATCAGCAGCATCACGAGTCCGCGCATCCAGTCGATCGCAGCGATCCGGCCGGATCGGAACGCGACCGCGGATGCGGGGCCATCGCTTGCCAGCGTGTGCGAGGCGACCAGATGGAGGGGGGCATCTTCCATGGGGAGCGGATCATAGTCGTCGATCGGACCGCCCGCCGCGTTCGGATCCGACATTCCTGACCCGGGGAAGAGTGAGCGGAGGGGCCGCTTCGTGTAGGCTGTCGCCGTGAACGACGAACGGTTGCCGCTCCATCTGAAGCTGATCTACGGGTTCGGCGATCATTCGGTCAACGTGGCCCTGGTCGCGTTGAGCGCGATCTTTCCCTTCTATCTCACCGACGTGGTCGAGATGCGGGTCGGGCTGGCGGGACTGGTTCCCCTGGTCGGGCGCGCCGTCGACGCCGTGACCGACGTCTGGATGGGTCGGATCTCCGACCACACGACCTGGAAGGCCGGACGCCGCCGGCCCTATTTCCTGATCGGATCGATTCCCTTCGCGGTCTCCTTCGCCGCGATCTGGTCGGTCCCGTCGATCGAGAGTCCGGCAGTCCAGTTCGCCTTCTACACCGGGGTCTACGTCATGCTGAGCATCAGCATGACCGTCGTCGCGATACCCTACCAGGCATTGCTGCCCGAACTCACCGACAGCTATCACGAACGGACTTCATTGGCGACGTTCCGGTCGATCTCGTCGATTCTCGGGACCTTCGTGACGCTGATGCTCTTTCGGCGGCTGGTCGTCGAGCTCGGCGGTGACCCGAACGCGTGGTCGCTGGTCGGGGCGATCTTCGGCCTGTGGATCTTCTGGCCGTGGATTCCCATCTGGTGGGTGACGTGGGAGCGGCCGGATCGCCAGCGGGAGTCGTCGCTTTCGGTCCGGGAATCGTTCCGTCTGCTGGCCGAGAACCGGAGTTTCCGCAGGTTGATCACGCTCTACACCTTCGGTCGCGTCGCGATCGACCTCCCGATGTCGCTCTTCCTGCTCTACTTCACCTACGTCATTGGTCGGCCGACGGATTTCGAGCCCGTCATGGCCGTCTTCCTTTCGGCGGTCGTTCTCTCGATGCCCCTCTGGTTGAAATTCTCCCGCGGCCGGGACAAGCGGACGACCTATGTCTATGGATGTACGGGCTGGGTGATCGGACTCGGGTGTCTCTTCGTCAACCAGCCCGAGTGGCCCTTCGCGATCACGCTGGTCGCCACGACCTTCGCGGGGATCGGCTACTCGGCGGCGGACATGCTGCCCTGGTCGATGATTGCGGATGTCGCCGACGAAGACGAGATCCGATCCGGCGAGCGACGCGAGGGGCTCTACGTCGGGGTCTTCACGTTCCTGCGCAAGCTGGCGGGCGCCGTGGGCGTCGCTTTCGCGTTCCTGGCCCTCGATGTGGCGGGTTTTCGGCCGGGTACGCAGAACAGTGACACCGTCCTCTGGGTGCTCCGTGCGGCGACCGCCCTCGTTCCGGTCCTCTGCGTGATCGCGAGCGCCTGGGCGGCGCGCGGCTATCCCCTCGGCTACCGGCGGCATCAGGAGGTGCTCGAAGAACTCGAGCGACTCCGGGAGAAGCGGATCCTGGCCGCGCCGACGGACGCCGTGATCGGCGGACCCTACTGAATCGAGTCCGCCGCGCCGCCGTCGATCCGGATGTTGGCGGCATTGATGTAGCGGGCGCGATCGCTGGCGAGAAAGGCCACGAGCTGGCCGATGTCTTCGGGGGTTCCGATGATGCCGGCGGGATTCGCCATCGGACCCTTTCCGGCCGCGCGTTTCTCGAGACTGGGCCAATCGGTCGGTCGTCCCTTCTCTTCGGCGCGGCGCCGCAGCCTCTCCTTGATCTCGTCCGTGGCGATGAGGCCCGGACTGATGCAGTTGACGGTGATGCCGGTCTCGGCGAGTTCCCTGGCGAGGGAGACGGTCATGTTGACGAGCGCGGTCTTCGAGGCGTAGTAGTGGGGCATCCGTGCGCTCGGGCGCGCATAGCCGACCGTGCTGATGAAAAGGACGCGCCCCCAGCCGCGGTCGCGCATGCCCGGCGTGAGGGCCTGGACGAGCCGGACACCCGAGAGCACGTTCTTTTCGTAGAGGTCGATCCAATCGGACGTCGGGCTTTCCCAGCTGCCGCCTTCGGCGACCCCGTAGTTGTTCACGAGGATGTCGATCTCACCGACGCGACGGGCCACTTCGGCCGCGCCCTCGTCCGTACGGATGTCGCCTGCGACGGCATGGGCCCGCAATCCCTCTTCCCGGATCGATCGTGCGACCGCCTCGGCGGCCTCGATCTCGAATCCGTGGACCCGGACCGTGGCGCCTTCACGAGCCAGCACGTGTGCGAGCCCCGCTCCGGTTCCCCGGTCGCTGCCCGTGACGAGTGCCCGCTTGTCCGAGAGTTCGAGATCCATTGCGTCTGCCCTCGCGGCGATTCGCCTTCTGCTGGAGTCGATCCCCCGGCTTCTACATGCTAGCGCCCGGGCGCTGCTTCCCTGCAGATCGCCCGGACCCCGCGGTCACGGAGGATGCGGCATGGCGATCCTCCGGGACACGACGCGCGGGATCACGGGATCCGACGGCGATCGGCGCCCGACCCACGAGTCGCGCTAGATTTCCGGGGCGCGGAGAGGTAGCCAAGTGGTTGACGGCACCGGTCTTGAAAACCGGCAGGGCGAAAGCCCTCGTGGGTTCGAATCCCACCCTCTCCGCCAGCTTTTCAGCCGCCGGTCTCCGGTGTGGACCCGGCGGCGAGCCCGATCCGTCCGGCTGCTCCCGATCGCGGTATCCTGGCCCGCTCCCGGACGACCCGGACAAGGAGTTCCCATCGTGCGTTCCATTCGAAGCAAGCATTCCCTGCGGGTCGCGCGGATCGTCGTCGTTCTGGCGCTACTCGTCGGTCCCCTCGGATGTGCGACGTCGCCGACGGGTCGCACCCAGTTCCTGCTGAACTCCGAAACCCAGATGGCCGAGATGGGGCGGGCGGCCTTCGCGGACCTCGAATCGAAGAAGCCCCTTTCGACGGATCCGCGAGAGGTCGGCTACGTCCGCTGCGTCGCGAACGCGATCACGTCGGTCCTGCGCCCCGACGAGCTGCGTCCCCTCGGCGTCACGCGCTGGGAGGTCGAAGTCTTCGAGGATCCGACGGCCAATGCCTTCGCGCTTCCGGGCGGCAAGATCGGAGTCCACACGGGGTTGCTCGATGTCGCGAGGAGTCCCGCACAGCTCGCCGCCGTACTCGGACACGAAGTGGGTCATGTCCTCGCACGACACAGCAACGAACGCGTGTCGCAGACGACGGTCGTGCAGTCGGGAATGGCGATCGCCCAGGTCCTCGTCGGTGCCGATACGCCGGCCAAGCAACAACTCTTCGGAGCCCTGGGGCTCGGTCTCCAGTACGGTGTCCTCATGCCCTTCAGCCGGACCCAGGAGAGTGAAGCCGACGAGATCGGCATCGAACTGATGGCCCGGGCGGGCTTCGATCCGCGCGAGAGCGTCCTGCTCTGGCAGAACATGAGTCGCGCGTCGGCCGGCCAGGCGCCACCCGAATTCCTGTCGACCCATCCGAGTCATGCGACGCGGATCCGGCGGCTGCAGGAACTCGTTCCGAAGATGATGCCGATCTACGAGCGGGCGATCGCGACCGGCCATCGTCCGAATTGCGGATGATCCCCGTCGCCTGTCCGCTCCGGGGCGTCCCGTTCCCCGCAGATTCCAACCGTGTCCCGGGCCATGGAGGAACGTCGAGATGATCGTCGGCCGGATCGAAGAGATCCGTCGCTATCCCGTGAAGAGC